>CAIVDG010000154.1 GCA_903904615.1 uncultured Acidimicrobiaceae bacterium
GTCAACGATGACATCAACAACACAAAGCTGCTGACCGATGTGAACGGGATGTCGTAGATCTGTGAAGGATGTGGACCGTCGGAGACGCGTCCGCGGTACAGCATGTAGGTGGAGATGAGTCCACCAAAAAGCAGACATTCAGATCCGAGGAACAGCCACATTGCCAACTTGTTGTTAGACAAGCCGGTTGACGAATGATGGCCGTGATCCGACGCGTGGTCGGCGGTGTGGGTTGCTGTCTCAGCCAAGGGGAGCAATCTCCTTCGTGGAACCGTCAGTTGACGGCGGATCAAAATCGATGTCTTCTGCAACTGAAGGCTCGAGAACCCAGCCATAGGAAGCGAACAAGACAATTGCGCCACCGAGAACCATGATGGGCACGCCGTAGACAACGCCCATACCCAAAACTCCTACGCCAATGGCGAGAACAAGTGGCCAGTACGACGGCGATGGAAGGTGAATGTTCTGCTCAGCAGCTTCTTCTTCAGCGCGCACCAGGTCTTCGCCTTCGGCAATCTTCTTCATGGTGTGCGAAGCAGTGTCTTCTTCATACTTACGATGGAAGAACTCATCAAGGTGATGCACCACAGGGATGCGGTCGAAGTTATGCGCCTTTGGTGGGCTTGTGGTGAGCCACTCAAGTGTGCGCGCATCCCATGGATCGAGCGGCGCTTGCTTGCCCTTGCGTGCGGTGTACACCACGTTGATCAGGAAGAACAGAATTCCGACTGCAAGGATGAACGAACCAATTGATGCCACCAAGTTCCAGAACGCAAGGTTGAACATTCCTTCACCAGCGCGAGCCTCGGTCCAGATGTACATACGGCGAGGCTGGCCCTGCAAACCAAGAATGTGCATGGGGCCGAACGTGAGGTTCATACCAATGACCATCAACCAGAAGTTCCATGAACCAAGTTTTTCGTTCAGCATCTTGCCGAACACCTTTGGCCACCAGTAGTAGAAACCAGAGAACAAACCGAACACCATTCCACCGAACAACACGTAGTGGAAGTGAGCAACGATGTAGTACGTATCGGTCTGCTGTGTGTCTGATGGTGCAACAGAGTGAGTAACACCCGACAAACCACCAACAGTGAACAACATGACGAGTCCGATGGCGAACTTCATTGCGGTGGTGTACCAGACCTTGCCGCCCCACATTGTGAGCAGCCAGTTGAAGATCTTCACACCCGTAGGAATTGCAATTGCCATGGTTGCAACAGAGAACACTGCAACAGACACTGGCCCAAGGCCGGCGGCAAACATGTGGTGAGCCCACACACCGAATCCGACAAGACCGATTGATGCACCAGAGAAAACAACGAACGGATAGCCGAACAGTGGCTTACGCGAGAACGTTGGGAGTACTTCTGAGATGATGCCGAATGCCGGCAAGATCAACACGTATACCTCGGGGTGACCGAAGATCCAGAACAAGTGCTGCCAGAGAAGCGGGTCGGCGCCTTGTGAAACGTCGAAGAACGTTGCGCCATACGAGCGTTGGAACATGAGAAGAACAAGCGCAACGGTGATGACGGGAAGTGAGAACACCAGCAAGAACTGCACAACCAGAATCATCCAGGTGAACACAGGCATCTTCATCAGGCTCATGCCTGGTGCGCGCATGTTCAACACGGTGACAATGAGGTTGATAGAGCCAATAAGTGATGCAATACCGGCAATCTGCAATCCAAGAATCCAGTAGTCAACACCATTGCTTGGAGAGAACACTGGGCCCGAGTTTGGTGCGTACATGAACCAGCCACCGTCGGCTGCGCCACCAAGGAACCACGAGGCGTTGAGAACGAGTCCGCCGACAATCAGTAACCACAGAGACAATGCGTTCAAGCGTGGGAAGGCAACGTCGCGAGCACCGATTTGCAATGGCAAGAAGTAGTTAGCAAATGCTGCCGCCATTGGCATAGCGAACAAGAACACCATTGTGGTGCCATGCATGGTGAACATTTGGTTGTATTGGTCGGCACTAAGGATGGTTCCGTTTGGTGCCGCCAATTGAAGACGAATAAGAAGAGCTTCAATTCCGCCGACAATGAAGAAGAACATGGCGACAACGCCGTACATGATTCCGATCTTCTTATGGTCAACAGTAAAGAGCCATTCCTTCCAGCCCTTTGTTTCCACTGGGCGCTTAACCGCACCCATTGATTGGCTGGCAGTCACCACTGCAGGAGCGGTGTCTGAGCCGGGTCGTTCAATAATCGCCATGATGTTCTCCGATTACTTCAGCGTCAATAGGTAGGCAACGAGTTTGTCAATGTCGTCCTCGGTGAGACCAAGGTTCGGCATTCCGCGGTACAACCCATTCGACTTTTCAAGATTGCTGGGGTTCGCGTACATGGGCTTCATGGCTGGTGCGTTTCGCAACCATGCACGAAGATCTTTTTCATTCAGGCAGTTTTCTGAAACACCGGCCAAGTACTTCGCACCGAATTCTTCAGACCTCGCGTTCCATACATCTGCACGGCACTCTTCATTGACAAGGTCAAACATTGCACCCGCAAATGTGTTGCGTGACATGAGGTGAGACAAGTTGGGCGCTGCGCCGGAGTACACGTTCTCGTCTGGAGCAGAGATGATGGGCTTGCCATTTGCATCTTTAATTCCATTGACCTGGTGACAACGTGAGCACTGGTTGATGAAAGTTGTTTCACCTTCGGCAGCAAGTGTTCCGGCTGCTGGCGCGGTGTAGGCCTTCTGTTGACCAGCGACCCACTTAGCAAAGTCTTCCTTCGACAATGCCACAGCTTCCATACGCATGTTTGCGTGTGACAAACCACAGAACTCGGTGCACTGTCCGGCATAAATGCCTGGCTCGTCGGCTTCAAGACGCAACAGGTGAATACGACCTGGAACAGCGTCTTTCTTACCGTTGAGTGCGGGGATCCAGTATGAGTGGATGACGTCGCGGCTTGTTTCGCGCAGCAACACCTTTGTGCCAACAGGAATAACCAATTGACCAGAGCTGATGATGGGTTGAGAGATTCCTTGATCTGCCTGAACCGGATAGTCATATTCCCACCACCACTGTTGACCAGTGACGTTGATGATGAGTTCGGTGTCTTTTGTTTCTGCAAGATCGAAAATGCCTCGGAAGGTGAAGACACCAACAATTGTCAGGATGAGAGCAGGAACAATCGTAAGAGTGATTTCTACATATGGCTTGCCGTGCGCCTGAGCAGGAATTGCCTGACCCTTATCACGGAACTTCATGAAGATGTAAGTGGCAAGAGCAAGAACAATGACTCCGACGACTCCCGCAATAGGGAACACAATCATGTTGAGATCATCGATCATCTTTGCGTTTGGTCCCTTCGGAACAAACGTGTCTTGAGGTGCGTTAGTGGCACAACCAGCGAGGAACACTGTTGCAGACACTCCCGCAAGGGCGGTGACGATACGACGGCGCGAGGACTTCACGGGTGTCACGGTATCCATTGCCTTCTCTGTTGTCAGGGCTGGGTCGATGTGGCTCACGGCACTACCACCTTAATTTCGCCCTCTGCGCCAGGAACCGTGAACGAGTAGCTCTGTTCTTCGCTAGATGGCTTCTTGATATTGAGGGTGAGAACTTGTTCCTGGTTCTTGCCAGCAAGTTGGGTGCAGGTGCCCAACTCTTCTTCTTTGCCGGTCTCGGCATTCATCGCATTTCCAAGATTGATAACAAGGCGATGATCTTCTTCGTCCAAGTTGCGGAACAAGATGTTGGTGGCGTTTGAACGTGGAACCGTGATGGTGTCGACGTCCTTTTCGAGGCCAATCATTTGGGCGCGAATTTTTCCGTCCTCTACAAACACGGTGGCAAGAACTGCAGAACGCAGCGACACAGTGTTGTTTGCTTCGTGGTCGTAGTGCTTACCTTCTTCGGCGCCACATTCACGATGTGACTTGGAATAGTGGTCTGCCTCGGCGTACTCAACAAGCTGGCTTCTCTCGCCAGAAATTGCAGTTGCCACACCAGCTACTGCAAGAAGCAAAGCGCCGGCGGTCACTACAAGAGCAACACTCTTGCCGCGCAACGTTGGCTTTGTGGAGACGAGAAATGCGAACACCAAAACCGCAGAAGCAACAACAATGAAAATGACTGCTGCTCCACTCTTTGATGTTGCGAGCATGATGCGTGAGAACAAGTACGCGATAACTCCAAGGCCAACTGCAGCAAGCCCCGGGTAATCGAGTGCGCCAATAGCGCGGTGACGTACAAGACCGTTGAACTCAGCGTCGGAAGATGCGCGTTCGGCCCAATCTTGAATGGTCCACTCAACGCCGCCACCCACAAGGACAGCGATTCCGAGAACAAACACAATGGGGTGTGTTGCGATGCCGAGCAAGACAACTGCCGCACCAAGTGCGAAGACGATTGGCCAGAACGATGGTGTTGGAGCATTGGCCGCAGCTTCTACTGCTTCGGCTTCAGACTCTGCATCGCCATCGCGAGTGAAGAGA
>CAIVDG010000155.1 GCA_903904615.1 uncultured Acidimicrobiaceae bacterium
CATTGTGTTCGCGTCCACCTTTGGTGCCGTGTTTGCGCCGTTACTTATTGGGCCAGCCGAAGCGGCAGGGCAAGAGTGGTTTGGCTTGCACAAGTACACCGGCCCGTGGCTGCTGTCGGCAGGTGTGTTGTTCTTGGCCTTCTGCAACATTTCGCTGCAACTACGTCCCGACCCGTTGGTTGTGGCAGGCGGTATTCGGGAACGATCCGACGCCAAGTTGCCCAGCATCTCCGAAGCAATCGGTGTCATTCTGTCTACACAACGTGGGCGTCTCGCTTTATCCAGCATGGTGATCTCGCAAGTGGCAATGGTGGCTGTTATGACCATGACTCCCGTGCACATGAAACTGCACGGTCACGAAAGCGTGAGCCAGTATGTGGTGTCGCTACATATTGCTGGCATGTACGCATTTAGCCCGTTTGTTGGCAAGTACGCCGACCGAAAGGGAACCGTTGACGCTGTCATTCTCGGTGCGTTCTTGCTGGTGGCATCTGGTGTGTTATCCGCCGTCAGTGGAGAGTCGTGGCCGGTTCTGTTTCCTGCACTCTGGCTGTTAGGTATTGGATGGAACTTCGGCCTTATCGGGGGCTCGTCGATGTTGATTGAATCCGTTCCCGTTGATAAACGCGTCACGGTGCAAGGCTCTGCAGATCTCATGATGAGTTTCTGCGGCGGTATGGCTGGTTTGTCTTCCGGTTTCATCCGTCGTGCCGTTGGGTATCACCTGCTGGCTGTCTTCGCACTGCTGCTGTGCGGACTTCTCCTTGCATTCGCGGTGTACGTGCGTACTGCCGAAAAAACCAAGGAAACGGTTGCAGCATGAAATGCAATGTTGTTGCAGTGGGCACCGAGTTGTTGTTGGGCCAAATCATTGACACCAACTCGTCCTACATTGGCGAGCAATTAGCGGCAGTAGGAATTGCGTCGCACTTGCAACTAAAGGTGGGGGACAACCTCGAACGCGTGGTGGAAGCGTTTCGTTTGGCACTTGCCGATGCCGACGCAATCATTGTATGTGGTGGTTTAGGACCAACTCACGACGACCTCACGCGAGATGCCATTGCGCACATCATGGGTGTTTCGCTTGAACACAATGCAGAAGTTGCGGCTGTCATTGAAGAAATGTTCGCGCGACGACAACGCCGCATGTCTGCGAACAATTTGCGACAAGCGTTGGTGCCAGTGGGTGCAACGGTTATCCCGCAAACACGCGGCACCGCACCAGGACTCATGTGTCCTGTTGGAAACAAGGTCATCTATGCGGTACCTGGTGTTCCACATGAGATGCACGACATGTTGTCTCGTGCGGTTCTCCCCGACCTGTTAGCGCGCAGCGGCGAGAAGGCAGTGATCGCAAGTCGCGTGTTGCGTACCTGGGGTGAAGCAGAATCTGCACTAAACGAACGTCTCGACCCTGTGATTGCAGAACTAGACACTGTGGGTAATCCCACACTCGCTTTTCTTGCGAGCGGCTGGGAGGGAATCAAGGTTCGACTCACCGCGAAAGCGTCGTCTGAAAGTGAAGCCAACCAACTTCTTGATGTGTGGGAACACAAAGTTCGTGACCACGTTGGCGATGTGGTGTTTGGTGTAGATGCAGACACCATGGAGTCAGTGGTGTTGCAACTGCTGCGCGAACGTGGCTCTACGTTTGCCGTCGCTGAATCTGTCACCGGTGGTCTTGTTGGCGGACGCATCACAAATGTGCCTGGATCATCCGACGTGTTTCGTGGTGGTGTCATCAGTTACGCAAGTGAAGTGAAGTTCGATGTTCTCGGTGTCACGCCAGGTCCCGTTGTGTCAGAAGCTGCTGCAATAGAGATGGCTGCTGGTGTGCGACGTGTTCTGAAAAGTTCAGTGTCGCTGGCACTCACAGGTGTTGCTGGACCCGACGAACAAGACGGTCAACCAGTTGGCACCTTGTGTATTGGGGTGGTTCTAGAAGACGGTTCCACACATTCCACCACCAGCGTGTTGCCAGGCCAACGCGATCAAATGCGCCAATTCAGTGTCATTACGGCGCTGTCGTTTCTTCGCTCACTTCTGCTGAAAACTCCTCGGTAGAGTGTTCTTATTGCCTCCGTAGCTCAGTTGGATAGAGCATCGGACTTCTAATCCGCAGGTCGCAGGTTCGATTCCTGCCGGGGGCGCCA
>CAIVDG010000156.1 GCA_903904615.1 uncultured Acidimicrobiaceae bacterium
TGTGAGGTGGTAGATGGCAGGGTTCGGTTTGCGCATGCCTACTTCGTGGCTGTCCACAATGGTGTCGAAAATCGATGCAAAGTCCATGAGCGGCCACCACCACTCGCGAAACTCTTTGACATTGTTCGTGAGAATTCCAATAGGAAACCCGGCTGTCTTTAAATCATGAATGAAGGCAACCATGTCGTCATTGAGTTGAAATGTAAAAGCTGGTCCGCCAGTCGTGGGTGGCTTTTCGGCTGGAACCGTTGCAACTATTCCTGCATCGTCCATTTTCGCTTTTGTAAGAGCGCGACATTCGGCCAAGGTGATCTCGCCACGTTCCACGCGGTGCCACGGATGGTCAGTATCGAGATGGTGTGGGCCCATGACAAGTTCGGCGACGACCGCTGGGTCATGGTCGGGATAACGGCGGGTGAAGTCCCGCGGGCCTCCATTTTTCATAATGACCCCACCGAGGTCGAAAATGACTGCATCTGCTTGCTGTTGGCCCATGTGGTTGATTCTTGCCAAGTTCTCGCGTCTGGCACGAACTGGTCGGCTGGACTTGCACAGGTAGGCTTCACCTTCGCATGAAAGTTCTCGATCGCGTCCTCCGGGCTGGCGATGGCAAGCGGGTGAAGGCCCTGCAAGGCCTGGTCCCCGACATCAATGCCCTTGGCCCCGCCATGGCGGCATTAACCGACGATCAACTGAAGGCAAAGACACCGGAGTTCCGCCAGCGTCTGGCACAAGGCGAGACGTTGGACGACATCTTGGTGGAAGCATTCGCAGTCGTTCGCGAAGCGGCCAAGCGCGTTATTGGTCAGTACCACTTCGATGTTCAGCTCATGGGTGGTGCCGCGCTGCACTTCGGCTGGGTGGCAGAAATGAAAACTGGTGAAGGAAAGACTTTGGTGTCTACTTTGCCGGCTTATCTCAATGGTCTCTCTGGCAAAGGCGTTCACGTCATCACGGTGAACGATTATCTCGCGCGATTCCATGCCGAATGGATGGGGCGAATTCACCAGTGGCTTGGCCTCAGTGTGGGTCTTGTTATCCCTGGGTTCCGCGAGTCAGCCGAACAAAAGCGCGAAGACTATGCGTGCGACATCACCTACGGAACCAACAACGAGTTTGGCTTCGATTATCTGCGCGACAATATGGCCGGATCACTCACCGAGAAAGTGCAACGTGGTCACAACTTTGCAATCGTCGACGAGGTTGACAGCATTCTCATTGACGAGGCTCGAACGCCGCTCATTATCTCGGGCCGTCTTGCTGACGCTGCGTCCATGTATTACAAGTTCGCGTCAATTGTGCGCACTCTCACACGCGATGTTGATTACGAAGTAGACGAGTCAAAGCGAATTGTTTTCCCTACGGAAACTGGTGTTGAGAAAGTTGAACAAGAACTAGGCCTCGACAACTTGTACGACGCCATCCAACAAAACCTGGTGCACCAACTCTCGGTTGCTCTGAAGGCCAAAGAGTTGTACCGCCGCGACAAGGACTACATCGTCGATGCGGGCGAAGTAAAAATTGTCGACGAATTCACAGGTCGTGTTCTTGAAGGTCGACGCTGGAGCGAAGGTATTCACCAAGCGGTGGAGGCCAAAGAGGGCGTTCGTATTAACGAAGAGAACCAAACTCTCGCCACCATCACATTGCAGAACTATTTCCGTATGTACGACAAGTTGGCGGGTATGACCGGTACGGCGCAAACCGAAGCCGCAGAACTTGTGAATACGTACGAACTGCAGGTCGTGCCTATTCCCACGAATCGTGCGAACATTCGTGAAGATCATGCCGACCTTATTTACAAGTCTGAAGTCGCTAAGTACCAAGCCGTTATTGACGACATAGTTCACCGTCATGCCGCAGGGCAGCCCATTCTTGTGGGAACAATCAGTGTTGAGAAGAGCGAGTACTTGTCGCGTGAGCTCACAAAGCGCGGCGTACGCCACGAAGTGTTGAACGCGAAGCAACATACTCGCGAGGCTCAAATTGTCGCGCAGGCGGGGCGAAAAGGTGCTGTCACGGTTGCTACCAACATGGCTGGTCGTGGAGTCGACATTCTTTTGGGTGGCAACCCCGAACTTCTTGCTCGTCAACAAGTGTTGGCCGAAGGCGTCGACCCCGGTCTGCTTGTCGACGACTTTGCATTGCCTGCTCCAATTGATCAGTTGCACCCCGACTTCCAAGAAGCGCGTCGTGTGGCTTTGGCTCGTTATGAGGAACTGCTTCCCGTGTTCAAGAAGCAGTGCGCCGAAGAAGGGGATGTCATACGTTCACTCGGTGGTCTCTACGTGCTCGGTACCGAACGTCACGACAGCCGACGAATCGATAATCAGTTGCGCGGTCGTTCGGGTCGCCAAGGTGATCCCGGCGCAAGTCGTTTCTATTTGTCTCTCGACGACGAACTCATGCGTCTCTTTGCAACAGGTGCACTCAGTTGGGTGATGGGTCGTGCGCTTCCTGAAGACGAAGCAATTGAAGCAAAGATGGTGACAAAAGCCATCGAACGCGCTCAAACAACCGTGGAACAACGCAACGGAGAAATTCGTAAGAACGTTCTGAAGTATGACGAAGTCATGAACGAGCAGCGCAAGGTTATTTACATGCGCCGCGATCAAATTTTGTCCGGTGCCGATCTGAAGTCGGCTGCAATGGAGTACTTAGCAGAAGCAGTTGACTCGCTTATTTCTACCCATTGCGTGTCGGAAGCCAGTGATGAATGGGACATTGAAGGTTTGGCGGGCGAACTGCGCACGTACTGGCCAGCAAATGTCACCGAAGGCCACATTGAGCAGTGCGCAGACACCGATGCCGTGTACGACCTCGTTATGGCCGATGCCAATGCGCACTACGTACGCCGCGAATCAGAACTTGGCGCAGACGTGATGCGTCAAATCGAGCGCCAAGTCATGCTGAGCATCATTGATCAGCGCTGGCGCGAACATCTTGAAGAGATGGACTACCTGCAGGAGGGCATCAACCTGCGCGCTATGGGTCAGAAAGACCCGCTCACTGAATGGCAACGAGAGGGTTACGAGATGTTCGGCCAAATGATGGTCGGTATTGCTCAAGACTTTGTTCGTTATGTCATGCATGTGCAGGTAGTCAACGAAGAACAACCCGCGGTAAAAGTTCAGAACCTTGTCGAAACAAGTAGCGACGACGTGGACGATGATGGCTTTACCACTGCTGCATTAGCTGGCGGAGACGTTGACCCTGAACTGTTGCGTCCGGCTGAAGAGGTCACTCAGAAGCCCGTCGTGAAGGATGCCAACGATTGGTCGAACACCCCACGTAACGCACCGTGCCCTTGTGGCTCGGGTCGCAAGTACAAGGTCTGTCACGGCTCTGTGTCGTGACCGCATGCAAGCAACACATCGTTCATCATGCGTGATTTCACTTCAGACATTCGCGAACTCAACAAGCGTCTTGAGGAAGCCAAGGGTTATCTCAAGATCGATCAGTCACGCGCGCGACTCGGAGAGCTCGAGATTGAGATTTCGCGTCCCGACTTGTGGGACGACCAAGAAGCCGCAAAACGCATCAATACGGAATATGCGAATGTGAAGGGCGACGTGGACGAATACGTGTCGTTGGCGTCGCAAGTGGAAGACCTTGAGGTTCTTCACGAACTTGCGCGTGAAGTTGATGATGCATCTCAAGAGGCTGAGATTGAGTCTGGTATCGGACAAGTGGCGGCGGGTCTCAATGTTCTTGAAATGCGCAGTTTGTTTACAGGGAAGCACGACGAAGTCGACGCCATTGTGCAAATCAATGCAAAAGATGGTGGAGTCGATGCGCAAGATTGGGCTGAACTGTTGTTGCGAATGTTCTCGCGATGGGCTGAACGCCGTGGCTTCACAGTTGAAGTAGACGACGTCAGTCCTGGAACCGAGGCAGGCATTCTGTCGGCAGAGTTCACCATTAAGGGCCGTTATGCCTACGGGCTCATGACATCGGAACGCGGCACGCATCGCTTAGTGCGTATTAGTCCGTTCGATAACCAAGGTCGTCGTCAAACCAGTTTTGCAACAGTTCAAGTGTGGCCAGTAATGGACGCACCCGACATTGAAGTGAACGAGTCGGAAATTCGCATGGAAGTGTTCCGCGCATCCGGTGCCGGTGGTCAGCACGTAAACAAAACATCATCTGCAGTGCGTCTCATTCATGAACCCACGGGTGCTGTGGCGAGTAGTCAAGAAGAACGCAGCCAGCTACAAAACCGTGAAAAGGCAATGACGCGTTTGAAGGCCATGATTGCCGCAAAGATTGAAGAAGAGCACGAAGCCGAGAAAGACCGTATTGCCGGTAAGACAGCCATGGTGGGCTGGGGTAGTCAAATCCGTTCGTATGTGTTGCAGCCCTACCAAATGGTGAAAGACCATCGCACTGACGTGGAATCAGGAAATGTGGCCAGCGTTCTCGATGGCGATCTTGACCAATTCATGGAAGGTTTCTTGCGCTGGAGACGGGAATCAGAGCAAGCCCAGTAAGGGTTTCGCGCCTGCCCGCAGGTGAGTTAGCCCCATTGCTAGGTTGTGGTACTTCATGATTCGTCTTGAGAATGTCTCCAAGATGTACGGCTCTGAAATACCGGCCGTACGCGATGCTTCCTTCGATATTGCGAAGGGCGACTTTGTGTTCCTTGTGGGCCCTTCCGGATCTGGGAAAAGCACTCTGTTGCGTCTGATAAACCGCCAAGAACGCCCCGAACGCGGAAATGTCTGGGTTGCTGGGCGAAACATCAACGAAATGGCCAGTAGCCAGGTGCCGTATCTGCGCCGCACCATGGGCAACGTTTTTCAGGACTACAAACTTCTTCCAAACAAGACCGTGTTCGAGAATGTGGCCTTCGCCTTAGAAGTCATTGGCAAGCCAAAGCACGTGATTGGGCATCAAGTGCCACAGGTGTTGGAGTTGGTGGGACTGTCAGGCAAGGAAGATCGTTTCCCGCATCAGTTATCTGGTGGTGAACAGCAGCGTGTTTCTGTTGCACGGGCTTTTGTGAATCGACCGCTCATCTTGTTGGCCGATGAGCCAACCGGAAACCTCGACCCCGCAACTGGCGAAGGAATCATGCAATTGCTTGAGGCCATTAATCGAACGGGGACCACAGTTGTTATGGCAACTCACGACCATCGCGTGGTGAATGCAATGCGTCGACGCGTTATTCAGTTAGATCGTGGAGTCATTGTTCGAGATCAGGAACGCGGTGTGTACGAATGATTCAACGTTTGTCGTATGCCATCCGCGAAACAATCGCAAGTTTTCGCCGTAATGTCACGCTGTCGGTGGCTGCGGTCATCACGTCTGCAGTTTCGCTGCTACTTGTAGGAACCACGTTCCTCATCCAGCGCGCCTTCGACAACTTGTTGGTGCAATGGCGAGGCGATGTGGGAATGATCGTGTTTGTTCGCCCAGACGTGGCACCCGATGCTCTCACGCTGATTGAACAAAACTTGAAGTCTCAGCCAAATGTCATTGATGTCGACAAAGTTGAGTATCTCGACAAGACCGCTAGCTACGAAGAAGCAAAGCGCGTTTTTGCTGGTGATCCCACCACCTTGAGTTTGCTGTCAGTAGAGACCATCCCATCGCAGTTCAAGGTGGTTCCCAAAACCACAGACCCTGAACTAGTGCGAAGTTTGGCCGATCAATATCGAACTCTGCCGGGCGTCGCCGGTGTCTCACTTGCAGAAGATGAGTTCGACGTTATTTCCACGTTGTCTGGGTTCGTGCGTACTGTCACCATCGGTATGTCGCTGGTCTTGCTGGCAGTGGCGGTCATTCTTATTTGGAACACCATTCGAACTGCCATCTTTGCGCGCCGTCGCGAAATTGAAGTGATGAAACTGGTGGGTGCTACAGACTGGTTCATTCGCGTTCCTTTCATTCTTGAAGGTCTCATTCAGGGTCTTGTGGGTGCTGTGGTGTCGTGTGGCGGCCTGTGGGCGTTGAACAGTGCGTGGACATCGGGAGTCGCCGGATTCAAGCCCGGAACAGGTGTCAGTTCGCTTGTGGTTCCAGGGTCCTACGTCAATGGCGTCATGATTGTGCTGCTCATCATTGGCGCAGTGGCCGGTGGCGTTGGCTCTGGTGTTGCGTCCAGCAAATTCCTCGACGTCTAGTTCAAAGTCTCGTAGCCGACATCGGCATCGCTAGGGTCGGGGAATGGATTTTCAAGACATTGCGTACGAGGTGAGCGAGGGAATCGCCACCATCACTTTGCATCGTCCCGACAAAATGAATGCGTTCACCGGACGCATGATGCACGAGATTATTTCTGCTCTCGACATGACCGATGCCGACGACAACGTCAAAGTGGTCATCTTCACCGGATCGGGTCGCGCCTATTGCGCCGGTGCCGACTTGTCGTCAGGTGGCGAAACTTTTGCCAAGGGTGGAAGCGATGTGCAAACGAAGCAAGGAGTGCCGCGAGATGGTGGCGGCTTGGTCTCTCTTCGCATTTTTGAAAGCCTGAAGCCAGTCATTGGTGCCATTAATGGTGCTGCTGTGGGCGTGGGAGTCACCATGACGTTGCCTATGGACATTCGTCTTGCAAGTGACACCGCAAAGTTTGGTTTTGTGTTCGCGAAGCGCGGCATTGTTCCAGAAGCATGTTCGTCGTATTTCTTGCCACGCATCGTGGGCATACAGAAAGCAACCGAATGGGTGTTCACGGGGCGTGTCTTCGCGGCACAAGAGGCCCTAGAAGGCGGACTCGTTCGCAGCGTGCACCCTGCCGATGAACTTCTCACGGTTGCTCGCGAGTTGGCCCGTGAGATTGCAGAGAACACAGCACCCGTTTCTGTTGCGCTCTCACGGCGAATGTTGTGGCGAATGCTGGGTGCGTCACACCCAATGGAAGCTCATCGTGCAGATTCCCGTGGAATCATGGAGCGCGGCCGTAGTGCAGATTCCAAAGAAGGTGTGATGAGTTTCTTAGAGAAGCGTGCAGCTGTGTATCCCGATCGCGTCAGCGACGGTCTTCCCGACATCTTCCCGGGTTGGGAAGATCCTGAGTTTCGCTAACCGATGACCAATGCAAGCGGGGCCCGCAGTCTCTACGAGATTTGCGGTCCTGAATACTTCGAGGCGTTAGTCGACGCCTTTTACGATGGCGTGGAGACCGACGCCATCTTGATGGCCATGTATCCCGATGGCGCCGATACTGCGGGAGCTCGTCATCGGCTCACACTTTTCCTCGCCCAGTACTGGGGCGGGCCACACGATTACATGGAGCAGCGTGGACACCCCATGTTGCGCATGCGCCACGGTGGCTTTGCAATTGACGCGCAAGCCCGAGACCGTTGGCTTGTTCATATGGCTTCAGCTATTGAACAAACACTGCATCTCATTGCTGAACCCGATCGTGATTCTGTAGTTCAGCAGTTGGCTTCGTATGTTGTGAACGCAGCCGAGCATTTACGCAATCAGTAAATGTTGGCGTGAGGCCCAAGCGCGTAAAGAACAATTGCTGCCGCAGCTCCAACGTTTAATGAATCAACATCGGCATGCATAGGAATTCGCACCATGTCTGTGGCGTGAAAGATGGTCTCGGCATCTAGTCCGTCGCGCTCGCTACCCAAAAGTACCGCCACTTTTTCATTGGGCGCAACGGAGTAGTCATGCAACGAGAGTCCCGTGTCACGTGGCGTGAGTGCCACGCTGCGATAGTCGTATGCCGTCAGCAGTTCATGGAGTGCGGTGTCGCTCTGAAGTCGAGCAAACGGAAGAGTGAGTCCGGTTCCCATCGAGACGCGAAGTGCGCGTCGCGCTAATGGGTCGGCGCTTCCCGCAGATAGCAAAAGACCATCCCAACCGAGGGCTGCAGCGCTACGAATAATGGCTCCGAGGTTGGTGGGATTATCCAGCGATTCGGCAATCACTATTCGCGAACTTGTACGGAGAAGTTCGGAGGCATCTCGTAGCGGCGGCCGTTGAAACAAGCCCACTGCACGAAGAGGAACACCGAGGCCAGTGACGTCTCTGCGTAGATCTTCGTTGCCGCAGTAAATATCTACATGTGGCAGTTGGGAGTGAAACCTTGTCGCCATGTCATCGTCACACAAAAGTGCCTGCGGTATGCACCCTGCACGTAGTGCGCGTTCTACAACTAAGTCGCCCTCTGCCACAAACAGTCCTGCACCAACAGTTTCCAGTCGATCCGACTTGCTGGCCAGTTGGCGGTCTCTCCAACGAAACGGATCTAACCGTTCGTCGAGTGGACTAGTGACGGAATGAATCATTAATTAGTAGTACCAGGGGAAAGGTGACCAGTCGGGATCACGCTTTTCCAAGAATGATTCGCGACCTTCTGCTGCTTCATCGGTGCCATAGGCAAGACGCGTTGCCTCGCCGGCAAACACTTGTTGTCCAACAAGACCATCGTCCACCAAGTTGAAGGCGAACTTCAACATGCGTTGTGCCGTGGGGCTCTTGCCGTTGATTTCCTTTGCCCACTGAAGAGCAACCTTTTCAAGATCGGCATGCGGAACAGATTCGTTAACCGCACCCATTGCCTTCATTTCGTCGGCTGTGTATTCGCGTCCGAGGAAGAAAATCTCGCGCGCGAATTTTTGTCCGACCATTTTTGCGAGGTACGCGGACCCGTATCCACCGTCAAACGATGCAACATCAGCGTCGGTTTGTTTGAAACGTGCGTGTTCTTTGCTGGCCAGAGTGAGGTCGGAGACCACGTGCAAGCTGTGACCACCTCCTGCGGCCCAGCCTGGAACAACACTGATGACAACTTTTGGCATGAAACGAATAAGACGCTGCACCTCGAGAATGTGAAGACGACCAGAACGTCCTCTATCGACGGTGTCTTCGGTTTCGCCTTCGGCGTATTTGTAACCGTCTTTGCCACGAATGCGTTGGTCGCCGCCACTGCAGAACGCCCAACCACCGTCTTTCGGTGACGGTCCATTGCCGGTGAGGAGAACACATCCAACATCGGTTGTCATGCGTGCATGGTCGAGCGCGGTGTACAACTCATCAACGGTGTGAGGACGAAATGCGTTTCGCACTTCGGGTCTGTTGAACGCAATGCGGACGGTGCCTTGGTCGACGGCTCGGTGATAGGTGATGTCGGTGAATGAAAAGCCAGGTACCTCACGCCATGCGGCGGGGTCAAAAAGGGGAGAGATGGTCACCCACTCATTGTTCCATGTAGGGGCTCGTATCCTTTAACCCCATGGCGGACTGGGCAGATATTGAACTTGTTGTGCCCGATCTTGCGCAACGTATTCGACATCGCTTTGAAGGCCACCCACACCATGTGTTGGGCACGCTTGATGCGGCTGGTGCTCCTCGCCTCAGCGGAATCAATGTGTTCTTCAATGACGGCGTTCTCTGGTTTGGCAGCATGCCCCATGCGCGGAAAGCCACCGACCTGTCCCGAGACCCGCGTTTGTCGCTACACAGTGCGCCGCTCTCAGAGAATCTTGACGGCGGTGATGGCAGAGTGAGCGGTGTTGCAGCGCCCCTCTCTGCGGCCACTGTGGCACGATGGAGACCAGAAAGCCCTGCCGACGGCGAGTTCTTCTGTGTAGACGTACAAAGCGTGCATCTCGTTGAAGTGGTAGACGAGCAACTCGTAGTGACCATGTGGGATACGCGTCACGGACTCCGTATCGTCAAGCGGTGATGACAACACTTATCGCTTTCTCCGGATCACTTCGCAAAGATTCCTTCAACACACGTCTCATTCAAGCACTGCCATCGCTGGCTCCTGTAAACACCACTATTGCGCACTTCGATATTTCTGAATTGCCGTTGTACAACCAGGACTTAGATGCAGACACCGTGCCCGACATTGTTGCTGCATTGCGCGCGGCAGTAGCCGAGGCAGACGGAGTCATCATTGCAACACCCGAATACAACCACTCGTATTCAGCAGTAACGAAGAATCTCATTGATTGGGCATCGCGTCCGTTCATGAAGGGGCCAATCATCGGCAAGAAGTCAATGATCATTGCAGTAACTCCTGGTCCTGGTGGAGGAGTGCATGCAGCGCAGGCAACAACCGAAGTGCTGTCACTTCTGGGCGGAACAGTCGTTGCTCAGGTAACGGCGGCAGCCGTTCATGAAAAAGTCGACGCTGCAACCAACACAGTGACCGACGCGGACTTGGCGGCTCAGATCACCCAAGGTCTTGCTTCGTTCTAATTTGCGTCAACGCTAGAAATGCGTTGTCCGTGCTACCACGTGTCCACCATTGGTCGCTTCTTACCGGTGCGTGAGCGCCACGAGACGGTGTCACCAATGATGGCAACGATTCTTGCTCGAGTATCCGATGGGTCAATGACGTCGTCTATTTCTACGTGACTAGCCATATTCAAAGCGCTGCCGTTTTCATAGGCCTTCGCAATAAGAACAGATTCAAGCTCGGCACGTTCTGCCTCGTCGGCAACTGCTTCAAGTTCCTTCCGGTAGCCAAGACGGACTGCGCCTTCTAATCCCATGCCGCCGAATTCTCCAGTGGGCCATGCAACCGTCATGTCATTCGCGTGGAAACTGCCTTTTGCCATTGCCTGAGCACCAAGTCCGTATCCCTTTCGCAACACAATTGTGATCCATGGAACCGTGATGCTGGCAGCGGTGACGAACATGCGACCGAAGTGGCGAACTTGCGCAGTGTGTTCTGCATCTGGGCCCACCATGAACCCCGGCGTATCACACAGGCTCACAATTGGTATGTCGTATGCATCGCAGAGCTGAATGAAACGCGAAGCTTTGTCGGCTGAGTCGGCATCAATTGCGCCGCCCAGGTGTGCTGGATTATTCGCGATCACTCCGACGGGTTTTCCTTCAATTCGCATCAGCGTTGTCAAGATGCCAATTCCAAATGTCGGACGAA
>CAIVDG010000157.1 GCA_903904615.1 uncultured Acidimicrobiaceae bacterium
GCTTCCACCCACTTCGTCATAGAGCATGGCCATATCGACTAGAAGAACTCAGGCTCTTCCCATTCAGGGAAAATGTCTGGCAGGTCTGTGGTTACTCGTTCGGTGAAGACTGCAGGACGTTTTTCCAAGAAACTCATCACACCTTCTTGCACATCTTTCGAACGTCCGCGAATTTGAATACCGCGGCTATCAACACGATGTGCATCCATTGGGTGTGATGCACCAAGCATTCGCCACATCATTTGGCGCGCAAGCGCCACAGAAACTGGCGCCGCGTTATCAACGATCTCCTTGGCCAATGCATATGCGGCTGGCAACAAGTCATCTGGTTCGTGAATACTGCGCACCAAGCCACCGCGAAGTGCTTCCTGTGCATCAAACACGCGACCGGTCATCACCCATTCTTGGGCCTGAGCAATGCCAACAATTCGTGGCAAGAACCAAGATGAACAGGCTTCAGGAACAATTCCTCGGCGTGTGAATACGAAACCCATTTTCGCCGTGCTCGAAATAAGGCGCATGTCCATCGCCAAGGTCATGGTTGCACCAATTCCTACCGCGGGACCATTGATTGCACCGATGATTGGCTTGTTGCACTTAAACATTCTCAAAGTCACAGTTCCGCCACCATCGCGACGAAACTTCGACTGTGAATCGGTACTGAGCGAACCGTCATTAAATGTGTCGCCTCCGCCCGACAAGTCCGCACCTGCACAGAAACCCCGCCCAGAACCAGTCATTACAACAGCGCGAACATTGTCGTCTGCGTCTATTTCATCGAACACCATGTGCAATTCGCGCATCATCGTGTTGGTGAATGCATTGAGCTTGTCTGGTCGATGCAGCGTCACGGTGGCAACGCCATCAGCAACTGAATACAAAAGTTCGGTGTAGGCCATACGACCAATCTAGATGTGCGAGCTAGACGTCTAAGAAGCGTGAAGCTGCGATGGCCGAACCAATTGCTCCAGCAAGTGCACCAATGATCAAAATGACGACCATTACTCCCGAAAGGTAACCCGACGGAACAACCAACGACGAAATGCCCGTGCCTGGCTTGAACCCCGCCACGCCGTTTGTCCAAGCCGAGTTCAATGCCCACAGCCCACCGCACGACACGACAGCACCGATGAGCCCTTGCAACAGTCCTTCAAGCATGAACGGAACTCGAATGAACCAGTTCGTCGCACCGACGAGTTTCATCACTTCAATTTCGCGTCGTCGCGCAAACATGGCCGTTCGAATGGTGTTCCAAATGAGACCTACTGCGACCACCAGCAGCACCAACGACATCACCAAGGTGACAGTGCGCACAAACCTTGACAATGTGGAGATGACTTCAAATTCATCCTCGGCCAGCGCAACGTCTTCAACTCCTGGAAGAGAGCGATACTGCTCACTGAGCGAACGCACCAAAGCCGGGTCTTGAGTGATGGGCACAACTTTGAACTCGGAAGGAATGTTTTCCGGCGTAAGCAGGCTCAGCGTGACAGGGTCACCGACGAAAATACGTTTCGCTTCTTCGTAGGTTTGCGTCTTGTCTAAATACTGAAGTTTGTCAACATTGATAATGGTTGGCGCAGATCTAATGGATTCATCGATTAACGCGATCTGCTCTGGTGTGGCATCACTGCGCACGAACACAATCATCGCCACGTCGCCCTTCCATTGCACGAGCAAGTTTTCAAATGCGCGTTGAATGAGCAGTGTGGTACCTACTAGGAGCAGAGCTATGGCTGAAGTAAGGATGGCCGCAGCAGTGAGTGTGAGGTTGCGACGGAAACTTGCCCACATTTCACGAAACGCATAAGCAATTCGAGCGATCATTCGTACACACCTCGCTCTTGGTCGCGCACAATGACGCCACGATCCATTTGAATCACTCGCCTGCGCATGGCATTCACCACTCGATGGTCGTGAGTTGCCATGACAACCGTCGTTCCCGTTTGATTGATCTCGTCGAGGAGCGACATGATTCCTTCACCGGTCGCAGGGTCAAGGTTTCCAGTTGGTTCGTCTGCGAGAAGAATAAGTGGACGGTTAACGAATGCTCGCGCAATTGACACACGCTGCTGCTCTCCACCGGAGAGTTGATTTGGAAAACGATCTTCCTTGCCAGCTAGCCCTACAAGATCGAGCACGATGGGAACTTGGCGAGCAATTACGTGGCGTGGCTTGCCGATGACTTCCAATGCAAACGCGATGTTTTCGAACACTGTCTTGCCTGTAAGCAGTTTGTAGTCCTGAAACACGTTTCCCATGTTGCGGCGCAAGAACGGCACACGAGAGTCAGGTAGGTCATTGACGTTCTGGCCAGCAACCCATACATCGCCGCGCTCCGGTCGCTCCTGGCGGTTGATGAGGCGCAGGATGGTGGACTTGCCTGACCCTGACGGGCCAACCAAAAACACAAAATCACCTTTGGCGACGTCAAATGATGCGTCCCGAACCGCAACGGTTTCGGACCCGTACCTCTTGGTCACATTTTCCAAACGGATCATGGGGCCCCTCTCAGGCAACAGGTAGTAAGTCTAATTTATGAATCTGAGTTTGCACGCCGCCAGCGGAGGAAGCCTTCCATAAAGGAATCCAGGTCTCCATCAAGGACTCCTGCGATATTTCCGCTTTCAATTTCGGTGCGAACATCTTTCACCATTTGGTACGGCTGCATCACGTAGCTGCGGATCTGGCTACCCCAGCCCACCTGCGCCTGCTTGCCACCAATACTGCGCA
>CAIVDG010000158.1 GCA_903904615.1 uncultured Acidimicrobiaceae bacterium
TCACGGTGTTCGGACAGAAAACTTTGGAGATGGCTGGCCGTGCGTATGACAACGTCATTCTCCACACTTTCTTTACCGACGAGACAACAGAACGTGCAGTAAAAACTGTGAAGACCTCGGCGGAGAAAGCAGGACGCAACCCTGACGATGTAAAAGTGTGGTCATGCTTTGCCACAATCGGTGATCACATCGCTCCGGAATTGCGCTTGAAGAAAACAGTGGGTCGTCTTGCCACATACCTTCAGGCCTACGGCGATCTCATGGTGACCACCAACAACTGGGATCCCGCAGTCTTGAAACGATTCAGAGAAGATGAGTTTGTTCGAACATTCCCGGGCGCACTTGATGCAAAGGGAACAACACAAGACCTCGAGCGAGTTGCTCCACTCATCCCCGAAGAATGGTTAGCGCCATCAGCTCAGGGATCACCCGAGCAATGTGTTGCTGCAATTCGGAATCAATTCGCTCTTGGTTGTGACGGCGTGATTATGCACGGCGCAACACCGGCAGAACTTGAACCAATCGTTCTGCAGTTCAGTTCATAACGAACTAACGAATCCAATGTGAGGCAAGCATTCGTGCAGCCTCTTGTGGTTTCTCAATCATCCACCAGTGGCCACATCCGTCAAGCCGTGCCACCTTTGCGCCTACGGCTGACGCCAACTGCTCGTGGGTCTCGTGCGGGCCGGCGTACTGATCGTTTTCAGCAATAATCACCAAGCCACGCTTTGGCTTCTGGTTGACGAACTTCTCCCCAAGGTGACGCATTACTGGCTGCGCAGCATCCCGATACAAACGCACCACACTGTCTGCCATTGCATCGTTGATGTGCGGCTTCATTGCACGAGCAACTGATTCGCTTATTCCTAAAGCGCCAAACGCAGCGATGAACGAATCAAGATCGAGATCAACGAGACCCTTCATCATTTGTTCTCCAAGCTCTGGCGTTTGCCAGCCCTGGGCTGCATCGTGCCAGACATAGTCATGGTGCAGTAGCCCCATGCAGTCGGCAGCCCACGTGCGAACTATTCCGGGGTATTCGGCAAGCACACCGAACACATGACCTGCTCCCCAGTCGTGACCAACTAAGTCAATGTCGCCACCAATTGCTTTCAGTTCGCTGGCCAACCACTGGACATATTCACGTCGCGTGCACGTGAAACCCGCTGGCACTGGAGAGCCGAAACCTGGCGGCGATAGCAACACCACATCGGTGATGCGTCGCTCTTGCAACAACTCCACCAACGGAGACCAAATGTCTGCGCTCTCTGGATTGCCGTGTACAAATACCTTTGTCATCTCTTCTCTTTTCTCTTTGTTTGCAAATACCGTTCGCCAACTGCACGACTCTCAGGGTCATGCACTGCAAAAGCAAAAATGTCGGCATCCGATGCGTAGTCGCGGCTGTGAACCATCTCTTCTAATGCCGCATTAACTTGTTGCTTCGTTGTTCGCAATGCATACGCAGGCTTGGACGCAAGTTGTTCTGCCAATTCTTGTGCTGCTGTCATCACTGTGCCTTTCGGAACAATGGTGTTAATGAATCCCAATGACTTCGCTTCGTCGGCGCCAAACGGACGGCATGTCAGCACCAATTCTTTTGTTGCTGCAGGTCCAATTTCACGCACCAGACGCGGGATACCACTCCACGTGAGAGGAATGCCAAGGTCAACTTCGGGAATCACAAAACGCGCGTCGTCTTCGGCAAGACGTAGATCACAACTGTTCGCCAGCACTAACCCACCACCGATGCAGTTCCCCTGAATCGCAGCGATAGTCATGGCGTTCATTCCAAAGATCGCCTCGGCCATCAAGCGTCCGATGTCTGCGATGTCGCGGGTGGAGTAGTTCGGATCGGGTGTGGAGAATGTGTTGAGGTCGAAGCCTGCACAAAAGGAACGCCCTTGACCAGACACCACAACAACTTTCACCTGTTGTTGGCTGTCAAACCAGCGAGCGGCAGCGGCCAGGTCCTGCAAGGTCTGTCGAGACAAGGCGTTCAACTGCGCAGGACGATTGAGTTCCAGCGCTCCAATTTCCCCGGAAACCGATACGTCAAGGGTCTCGAACTGGCTCATTTGCATCCCCAATGATTTCGGCCCAAATGCCGTGCCATAAGGTTTAGTCCACGTGGAGGTTGGCTGCAGTAGCCACACCCAAATGGAGGAACATCATGGAACGCGAAGCTTGGATTATTGACGCCGTCCGCTCCCCTCGAGGCAAAGGGAAAGACACGGGCGCCTTGCATAACGTCCATCCGCAGCGCATCTTGGCTCAGGTTCTGAACGGCCTTCGCGACCGCGTGGGGTTCGACACCGCCGATGTTGACGACGTAGTCATGGGATGTGGCGCCGGAAGCGGCGACCATTCGATGGACATCGCCCGCATGGCTGCACTTGACGCTGGTTGGTCGCTCGATGCTCCAGGCGTCACCTTGAACCGCTTCTGCGGTTCTGGTCAACAAGCGGTGAACTTTGCGGCAATGGGCGTGCTGTCCGGCATGCAAGACATGGTGGTTGCCGGCGGAATTGAATCGATGTCTCGCCCCTCCCCTATGCACGTTGATGGCTTCACCGCCAACAACGCTCACCTTCGTGAACAGTTCGACATGGTTCCTCAAGGAATCTCTGCCGACCTCATTGCCACACTTGAAGGT
This sequence comes from uncultured Acidimicrobiaceae bacterium, assembly GCA_903904615.1. Lineage (GTDB taxonomy): Bacteria > Actinomycetota > Acidimicrobiia > Acidimicrobiales > Ilumatobacteraceae > UBA2093. The sequence goes on from CAIVDG010000158.1 coordinate 2,657, forward strand.
TTCTCGCGCGAAGAGTGTGATGCCTTGGCAGTAGAGAGCCAGCGACGTGCTGCAGTAGCAATTGCCGAAGGA
>CAIVDG010000159.1 GCA_903904615.1 uncultured Acidimicrobiaceae bacterium
GTGGGCGTTGAGGGACTCGAACCCCCGACCCTCTCCTTGTAAGGGAGATGCTCTAGCCAACTGAGCTAAACGCCCGAATATTTCGGAGCCCTCACCTTATCGCCGTATCAGGGCTGTGCGTCAGCCAAAAGCGCGGATGGCGCGGGTGCGAATCGCTTTAATGGCAGGGCCCGGAACCGTCCATTTCATACGGTCAAACTGTTGCCCGTCCTTGAAATTTATGGTCCATGCATTGTCGTAGTCATACTCGGACGAGGACCAGTAGTAGCTGCGCTTCAACGGGTCTATTGGGGTGTCTGCGGCTTGCATGAACGTGTACATCTTTTCAAGTTCGTCTTCTGACGGCAGGAACCAATCGTCAAATCCGTTCACCACGAGTGACGCCGCATAACTGGCTGCGTAGTTCCCTCTTCCGTACGTGCGAATGATGCGCGTTGTGTTCAGTTGACCAGCGCCAATCAGTTTCGATGCAACTCGTTTCAGACGTGCTGTGCTTGATCGAGTGTCGTAGTACATGCGGTTGACGCGATCATTCACAGACAAGCGCTTCCATGTGAGACCTACAGCTTCGGTCGTTGATGGAGATGCTTCTAGGTAACGACCCCAGAACTTTTTCGAACCAGCATCGTAGAAAACAACGCCTCCCGCTGGACCAATGTCGCCCAATTGGCACGGACCTTGTTCGGTGCATGTATTGCCAGTGAGTTGTGGATTGCTAATTGGAGGCTGCACGCCATTCACCGGACCAAAAGCTCGTGTTGGCATGAGCCGGTACAACAATGAAGGGAAACCAGACATTCCGTGCTTCGCATTGCGGGTGCGATTTTTGTTCGACCTAATGGGAATGTTGTTCACGCGACCAACACCATTTTCATCGGTGAACTGAGTGCTGTCTTGGAACATCTGATACCAAGCAAACGAGGCAGAGTTCTCGGTTGATGTCCAATACGCAGCCTTGTACAAGGTTGGCCATTGTCCAATGGTGGCGCGATGGTACGCGTAATCAAGTTCGTCTTTCGATGGCAAATACCAATCGGATTTGCCACCAAGCGTGAGGTTTGCAACATACGCCGCGGCATATCTTCCTTCGCCATTCTGAGCGACGATTCGTGCTGTGTTCACAGCCCCCATCCCCACACCGCGGGCATCCACTTTTTGGCGATTCGCAGTGCCCGCGTCGCTGTTGGAATAGATGGATTCAGTAGGACGAAGAGACCACGGAAGACCTCGGCCGTAAGAAATAGGACGAGCCTCTATGTAGGTACCCCACCATTGAGGAGTTGCGGCAACATAAATGACACGCCCACCACCTGGTCCGACATTGCCGAGCACACAAGTTCCACCCGTTGCACATGTTGCGGCACTCACTTGCTGCACCGAAACAAACAGTGATGCAAACATGGCGAGTGCAACAGCAATGCGTTTCATTCCCTTGTTCTATACCCCTACACCCGCCATGTTGAGGCAGAGAAAATACCTACTGCCGGCGAGACGCCATGAGAGATGCAAGCATCTCAGGACTTGACGCAATAACGGGACGACGACGCGCATCGGTATCGATTGTCATCAGGTCTTCGTCGTTTGCTTCTGCAATAACTGCACCTGCCTCGGCACAGATGAGCACCGCAGCCAAGTAATCCCACACACCAAGCCCGTCGTAGTCGATGAAACCGTCAAGGCCACCTCGACCGACCAGAGAGATGTCTAGTGCTGCTGCGCCAAGGGTGCGCACCTGCCACCATCCGTGACCTGGCGCTGGTAACGCGTTTGTTCCCACGACAGCGCGCGCAGGGTCCGTTTGGCCAGAGACTCGAATGCGCATGCCATCGACATTGGCACCCGCACCGCGAATGGCGGCGTACCGGGTCTCGCTCCCCGACTGCTCTGCCACCAATGCAACACGTGGTCCTACAGAGTCAACGACACATAACGATGTTGCAAACCAGGGAAAACCTTTGCTGGCATTTGTTGAACCATCGACAGGGTCAACCACAATCAACAACTTGTTTTCGGGAAGTGGCCATTCAAGATCACCAACGCCAGATTCTTCACTCAAGACGAAAAACCCAGCGGCTTCACACATGTCCACAACTACTTCATCAACAGCAACGTCGCCTGAATACTGGCCGTCGCGTTCACCGGTGAATTCCCACACACCTGTTTCGTCAATAATGTCGGCTGCAGCATCTGCGACATCGTGGAGAAAACCGAGAATGTCGCGGTCGTCAGAATTGCTATCAAAGTGGGGCACCCTCAAACGGTAGTGTCCAAGGTGTGGCTGTGATTGATATTGCCGGATTCGTTGCGGACTTAAAGAGCCACGCCATCGACCATGGCTTCCATGTTCACGATGAACGCCACTTTGTTGAAACGTACTCTCTGCGCCAGATGTGGGAAATAGACCTACACCCCGAAGAAGCCTGCAGTGGCCCCATCGACCTCCATGTCAGCCTCGAAATTGATCCTCGCACACTTCTGAA
>CAIVDG010000160.1 GCA_903904615.1 uncultured Acidimicrobiaceae bacterium
AGTGCATATCGCGGGGGTGGCAAGTCTGACTGGATGGTTCCATCTAGAACTCAGTGGTCGCTCATTCAAACTCAGGTTTTTGCGTCATTTGGTGCAAATGATTACTTCACATCTGATGTTATTCAACCTGGATATCAATGGGGGATTAGTGCAAACGGTAACGAAAGCCTCATTTCGAGTGGTCCAAAGGAGCGTGCGCATGTTCGTCCCATTCGTCTCTTCAAAGAAGCAAATTCACCCTGCGTGCCAGCCACAACAACCACATTGGCGGCAACGACAACAACGACAATTGTTCCTCAATCGTGTTCGGCAGGGGGTCTCTGCTCAGTCGGTGATACTGGCATTGGTGGCGGCGTTGTCTTCTCAGTCGCAATCGATTCCGCGGGCAACACAGCGGTTCTTGAAGCTGCACCAGCGAACTGGACCATTCCATCAAGCCAGCCTGAATCTGTAGGAACTCGTACTGTGTTCCCACCACAAGCAGGTGAAGGAAGAGCAGCTGCAATTGCTTCCGCCTATCGCGGGGGAGACAAGAACGACTGGCGTCTTCCGACGGTGAATGAACTAACTGCTCTTTGCAAACTGCCAGGAAAGTTGCTGGGATCTTCTCCGTTTTGGGCTGACAATGGTGGAGGACAACTCGCGAGTTTTAACGCTCCAGATTGTGCTGTCAGCTCGTATAGACCATCGTTCCCGGTCTATTTCGTGCGTCCAGTACGTAACTTCACTGTTTCCGATGCGGTTCGGAAATCGGCCATCCAGTACTACGAAGTAAATCCAACAACAACGTCATCAACCCTTGCACCGGCCACTACAACCACGTCAACATCAACAACTACTACGAGTACAACGACAACGACAACGACCACGACGACAACCATTGCGAAAACGACTACGACGGTAAAACCCACTACAACAACATCAACTACTACCACCACCATGCCCGCTCCGTGTACTAGCGCGTCGCGGTGTTTAGTGGGTCAGCGTGGCCAGGGTGGCGGAGTGATTGTTTCGGTAATCGTCGAAGGATCTACTACTCAATATGTCGAAATGGCTCTCAGTGGCTGGGCAGGTACTGCAACAGATCCGAAGGTCAACTGGGCTACTGCTAATGCACAAGCACGTGCTTTTCGTGGCGGTGGTTTGAGCGACTGGAGACTTCCCACCTTGACTCCTGAACTCGAGGCCATGTGTCGCTACGGACAGGGAAAAACTTCATATTCGTACTCCGATCAGTGCTACACAAATCAAAATCCAGCCTTTGGTGGTTTCGGACGTGGCAACGAATACATGGGCTATTGGGGTTCTGCGGTTGGTGGAGACGCTGAAATTCAAATCATGAATACAGGGTCTCGACGCCGAGTTGCTCAGAGTGATTCGTATTTCGTTCGTCCCGTGCGTGCGTATACCAACGCGCCAGCAACCACCACAACAGCTCTTCCGAAAACGTGCCGAGACGGCGGTGTGTGCAAAACCGGAGACGTGAGCCCTACTGGTGGTCTCATCATCGACTTTGAAACGAAGAATGGAGTAAACACCTACATTGAAATCGCCCCACGTAATTGGGCGAGCAAAGGTCAAACATCAACATCGATAGTTTCGGAGTCTCGCTTCACGCGCAGTGGCGCCGATCGAGCCGTTGATGACTATGCGGGCTTAGGAGGTAGCAATTGGCGTGTTCCCACAATTGAAGAGATGCGCGCGGCGTATTATGTCGTTTCTCAACCAACGCTCAGCACAACATGTGAAAGTACTTCTTTGCGACGTGACTCCACCTTTGGCTTAGGGCCTATTACCGGAAGTTATTGGGTTGTTCAGCCAGATCGCCCTACGCGGTTTGTGAACTTCAACGCTGGTACCGGAGCCGTTTACTACGACGTCAATTTCTACACGAGCCCTTGGCGCGTTGAGAATGGTGCTTCAACACGCGAGTTTGATGTGCGGCCAGTACGCAGTATGCGGTACACCGGGTCAACTGCATTGCCAGATGGTCCGAACTGGTCGCCCGCCAAGTGTGAAAATACGGCTATCGCCACGACTACAACGTCAACTATTCCCGCTACGTGTCGAACCGGTGGTCTATGTCGTCTTGGTGATGTTGGCATGTATGGGGGAGTTATTATTGGAATCGATACCAGTGTTGCCAATGGGCCCATGTACACAGAAATGTCAACAGACTCTCGAAGTGATTGCGTGGGAACTTCCAACATCATGAGTAGATGCAACATGGGGCCTTGGTCGGCTTCGATCATCTTGCCAACAGTGAAAGATTTGCAAAATATACGTTCATTGCCGGCCACCATCAAGAGCCGTTTAAACCTACGTGCTGGAGGGTCATATTGGACAAACCGCCAAGGCGTGTATCAGTTATTTGAAGCTGATGTATCTGGGTCGTTCAATGAAATGATGCGGTCACTTAAAAGCGAATCGGTGGAAGCTCACTATGTGGTCAACATAGCAACCGGCGTGGCTGAGACTTCTCAGAATGGTTACTTGCGTGGTGTCCAGCGCTATAACTGCCATAAAGCTTGTTTCACGCCGCGGTAAGTAAGCGGCGGCCAATTGCCGTAGAAAACGAGTTGTCGTTTTCTGAGTTTTGAAAAGACAGTCGATTGTTTCATCTCTTGAATGGTCAAAGACCGATGACCAAGTGGTCAATTTTGTGGAGCCGTTGGTCAAATAACTAAAAGAATCTTGATCCTCTTTGAGTCATGCGCCATCGTGTGGATCAATATTTGAAAGGTTTGACATGTTCCGCTTTAAAACGTTCTCCATCACGCCCGCATCTCGCCGAACATCTGCGTTATTCATCGTTGCCATGGCGCTAGGTCTTGTGGCAGTTACGGGCAGTACTGCATCGGCTGACTTCGACACGGTGACATCGTTGACGGCATCAAACCCAGCGGCAAGTGAAAATCGACTAGGTGATGTCTCTTGTGTCTCAACTTCATTTTGTATGTCGGTTGTTGAGGGTCGACAGACAAGCGGCATGAGCGCGTCGAAGGAGACCTTTCTCACGAAGTGGGATGGTTCTTCATGGTCGGTCGTGTCGACCTCTGGTTGGCCGACCAATTTTGGAGCGAATGACATTGCCTGTGGATCAACAAGCTCTTGTTTAGTGACCGGATCGGTTGATACTTTTAACCAATCGACCATGAATCTCGATATGACCCCATACCTCATGTTGTGGAACGGCTCGACTGTCAGCCAAGTTACTTTGCCTAATGTCGTGTACACCTTGAACGCGGTTTCTTGTGCATCGTCGACGTTCTGTCTGGTGGTCGGGAGCAGTTCGGAGACTCCGCGAAAGTCACTGGTGTTGAGATGGGACGGCTCGTCATTGACGAGGGAAACATCGGGTTTGTTTACTAACGGCACTAACAAC
>CAIVDG010000161.1 GCA_903904615.1 uncultured Acidimicrobiaceae bacterium
ATGCGTGGCGAAGAGAAGGAATTCACCACTGTGTGGCTCACGCTTGGTCAGCGCACGCTTCGCTATGAAACCTATGTCATGCCCGCTCCAGAAGAGAATGCTGAACAGTTGTATGAACACGTTCTGCGACGCAATGAGTCGCTGGTGGGTGCTCATTTCTCCATCGGTATTGAAGACGCCATTTTCTTGAGGGGAGAACTTCCACTTCGTTTGGTGGAAGAACATGAGATCGATCGTGTCATCGGCACGTTGTACGCCACAGTAGAGCGCGTGTTTCCCGTCATTATTCGCATCGGTTTCGCCAGTCGATTCGCCGACTAGTCCATTCCCTTTTCGCCCAAGACCGGTGCACATGACAGCGCCGGACGGGCTGGTCGGGGAAGCCAGTTCCGTCTCGGCACCCCCACCATTAGTCTCAATGGCATGACTCACGCACGTCTCGTCATCATTGGCGGAGGAAATATGGGGTCCGCACTAGTAGGCGGGCTCATTCATGGCGGATGGGATGCAAGCACCATCACCGTCGTGGAACTCGATGTCGCCAAGCGTGCGTCACTTGAATCTGATTTCGGTGTTCGCACCAGCGACCAGGTGGTCACGGCCGACGGAGCCCTCATTGCCGTCAAGCCTGCTGATGCTGCAGCTGTATGTGGTCAAGTTGCGGCTCTCGGAGTTCCCCGAGTGCTCTCCATTGCCGCCGGAATTTCAGTAAGCGCATTACAGAATGCAGCCGGTGCAGCAACCGCAGTGGTGCGTGCCATGCCGAATACGCCAGCACTTGTGCGCGAAGGTGTTACCGCAATCTGCGGAAGCGCGTCGTGTACCGAAGACGATTACGTGTGGGCAGAATCGCTTCTGACGGCAGTCGGAGTTGTGGTGCGTGTTCCCGAATCCCAGATGGATGCGGTGACGGCGGTGGCGGGATCTGGCCCTGGCTATCTGTTTCTTGTAGCCGAGGCTTTGTTAGATGCAGCTCGCAAGGAAGGTCTTCCCGACGACGTTGCCAATGTTTTGGTTCGCCAACTTTTCCGTGGGGCCGGAATCCTTCTGTCGGAATCGGTCGAAAGTCCCGCAACGTTGCGTGAACGGGTCACTTCTCCCAACGGAACAACGGCCGCGGGGCTTGCTGAATTCGAGAACGCTGGACTTCGTGAAACTGTGAACAAAGTGGTTCGCGCCGCTGCCGCACGCAGTGCAGAAATTGGCTCATCTAGTTCCTAAAAACTCTTCCCAGGATTTGTGATTTTTCTGGAGCCTGCGTGTAGTGTTTGTGACACAGGTCACTGGAGACGGGCAACCAACTCCGGGAGTCGCGCTCAGCAATGAGCAGCGCCGAAAGGGCTGGTGCCGTCGGGGGGTTGGCACCGGCCCTTTTCGTTTTCTCCAGTTCAGTGAACGCTCACGGTTGTGCACCAATATCGTGAGCGCATGCATTCGCACATTTCATTGCTCACCGATTACGGACTGAACGATGAATTCGTTGGCGTCATGAAAAGTGTTCTTTCAGACATGGCACCACAAGCGCGCATTACAGATCTCACACACGGCATTCCTGCATTCGATGTGCGCGCAGGTTCATTGGCGTTAGCTCGCGCAGTGCAATACGTTCCTGCCGGAATCATTATTGCTGTCGTCGACCCAGGTGTTGGTTCTGCACGTCGTGCAATTGCAGTTGAAGTAGCAGGCGGACGCGGCATTTTCTTAGGCCCGGACAATGGTTTATTGGCATCCGGAATAGCAATGGCGGGTGGAGCAGACAGGGCATTTGAGTTAACAAACACAGACCTTCATCTTGCCGCTCCGGGAACAACGTTTGCAGGACGCGATGTCTTTGCACCTGTCGCTGCGTTTCTCGCAAATGGCGGCGCATTGGAAGATGTAGGAAACGAAATTGACACAGCAAGCGTTATGCCCGGATTAGTCCCTGTTGCATCCGACGAAACGCATGCAAGTTACGGAAGTGGACTTCGTTGTGAAGTGACATGGGTAGATGCGTTTGGCAACTGCCAACTCAATGTTGGACCCGACGATGTTGCTCACTTCGGCCAGGTGCTCCGTCTTGTGATTGGCGACGATGTACGCAGTGCGCGAGTGGTCAGCCATTTTGCCGACATCGACGGGGGAGCCATTGGCGCGGTGATCGATTCCTACGGAATGGTGGCTCTAGCTGTCGACCGTGGCTCAGCCTCCGATGCCTTGCGCATCACGGCTGGCGATGCCGTTCTTGTCTTTGCCGGAGAGGCGGGGTCCACCTCGTCCGTCACCTTGCGGTCATCGCACTAGGGTCATACACGTGCGCCCCGCGACCACCCTCACCATTGCTCTCCTTATCGGCATCATCATGGCCGCGGGCATCGTCAACCTTCTCATGTTGAAATAAGGAACATGCAGTGAATCTTTCGCACATCATCGATAACCACCCAGATGATGCGATTGCCCTCATTAGTCGTGGACGACCTACCACGTATGGTGCAATGCGTTCGCAAGTTGCATCAATGCGTGGTGAGCTACAGCGACTCGGCGTTGGCAAGGGCGATGTTGTGGTGTTGCTTTGCGGCAACAGCCGTTATTTCGTTGTGTCGTACCTTGCGGCAATCGGTATTGGCGCAATTGTTTCGCCACTAAATCCAACCAGCCCCGCTCCTGAAATTGAGAGCGAGATGTTGTCGGTGAAACCAACCGCAGCAGTCATCGAACCGTCAGCATCGGCAGCGTGGAAACAGATTCCGTCCATCACAACGTCGGCTGTTCGCGTTGTGATTTCCACGGAGGGTCACGAAATTGATGGTGCACACACCATTGACGAATTCTTGAATGCAGAGCCAGCACCGATTGTTGATGTTGAACCCACGCATCCGGCGGTGTACATGTTCACCAGTGGCACTGCAGGGTCTCCAAAGGCCGCAGTCCTGACGCACAACAATTTGCTCACCAACATTCGCCAAGCCAATGTGGCGGAACACCTTGGTCCGTCCGATGTCACCTACGGCGTACTTCCCCTTTTCCACATCTTTGGCCTCAATGTTGTTCTCGGAACGTCGTTTGCAGGCGGGGCGGCTGTTGTTTTGGTGCAACGCTTCGATCCGGTGGCAACCATGGAAACCATTGCTGAACGCAACGTCACGGTTCTTCCGGGCGCACCAAGTATGTGGATGGCGCTTGCACAAATGGATCACCCCACACCAGACGGGTTCAAGAACGTTCGTCTTGCACTGTCTGGCGCGGCAAAACTTCCCGAACAAATTGCGCATTCCATTTCTGCACGTTTTGGTTTACAAGTGCACGAGGGTTACGGACTCACAGAAGCATCGCCTGTTGTTACAACAGCTATTGGAATGGAGTGGACCCCAGGTTCCATTGGTCGTCCAGTTCCAGGAATTGAACTTCGCCTTGTTGACGAGAACGGTGAAGATTCACTTGTTGGAGATAGTGGCGAAATTTGGATTCGTGGCGAAAACATCTTCGCTGGTTATTTGAACGACACAGAAGCAACAGAACGTGTGTTGTCATCCGATGGTTGGTTGCGCACAGGTGACATTGCCGTCATTGACGATGCAGGTCATCTCTTTATGGTTGATCGCGCTAAAGACCTCATCATTGTTTCTGGCTTCAATGTTTTCCCTGCGGAAGTAGAAGGTGTTTTGCAATCCCATCCAGACATTGCAGAAGTTGCCGTTGTTGGTACACCTCACCCACACACCGGTGAAGCAGTGCGTGCATATGTGGTGTCACGTAACGGTGTGCACCTCGATGAAGATGCAATCATCGATTACTGCCGCACAAAGTTGGCGCGTTACAAGTGCCCTTCAAAGGTGTTGTTGGTCGACTCACTTCCGCGAAATATCAGCGGGAAGGTGCAGCGCTACGCACTGAGGTAGTGCTGTGTGTTGCATTGCTTGCAACCAAGAACCCAGCAAACAACACCACGATTCCTACGAGCAACGTGATGGCGAATGATCGGTCTGCGCCAAGGCGGCCAGAGAATGTTCCGCTTGCAGACAAGATGGCTGCGCCCGCTGCAATAAGAATGTTGCCCCCGGCCAGCTTGCGCGCCGACTTCACTTGACGAGTGGCGGCGGTTGTCAACGCTGGTGTGTTCCCGCGCAGCACTCGCCACGCCGACCACGCCGCTCCACCAAAAATGATGAGAGCCGGAACAGATGAACCCACCGCGGCCAAGATTCGAGGTAACGCGTTGAAGTGATCGCTGCCAGTGGGGAGAGTGGTGGGATCTATTTGGCCGCGAATTGGGGTAGTGAGCACCACGCCAATGGCGAACCCTGTGAAGAGGAGAAGTCCGCGCATGGTGGCGTTGCCTGCTCGCTGACCGACCAGCAGGTACACGGTTCCGAGTCCCAGCCAGGGCACATTGACAATGGCGCCAAAAGTGAAGAACATGCGAAATGACCCGTTGCTCCAGCCACGACCTTCTGCCCACCACAGGGCAAGCGAAGCCACTGCGAAAAGGGCCATGGCGATGGTCCACGCCAATTCATGGGGCCGGCGACGTCGTAGCCACCGGTCGAGGGTGCTGAGCCCAAAGGCCATGGCCACAATGGTGGAAGCAGCGGCAAGAGCCGTGTTGAAGGTCACGCCTGCCAAGGCTACGGGGGCTCTCACGGAGTTCGTGAATGTGTGCGCGACGCAATAGCGTAAGAGGCGATGTCGGACACCCCCCGCCGCAAAATCCCCGAGGCAGCCCTCGGACGCCTCCCGGTGTATTTGCGCATCCTTGTCGACCTGTCTGCCGAGGGCACGGGCCAGGTGTCAAGCGAACAACTCGCAGAGCTTGCTGCAGTGAACGCGGCCAAAGTACGTAAAGACCTCTCATACTTGGGCACATACGGAACTCGTGGCGTTGGATACGACGTTCAATTCCTCACATACCAAATTCAACGTGAACTTGGCCTGAACCAATCGTGGCCAGTCGTCATCGTCGGCGCCGGAAACTTGGGGCAAGCCCTTGCCAACTTCACCGGAATCTCAGAGCGCGGATTCCACATTGTTGGTGTTGTCGACAAAGACGAATCAAAAATCGGATCGCTTGTCGGTGGTGTGCGTGTCAAGCACGCAGATGAACTCACTCAAATTGTGCACTCGAAGTCGGTCAGCATTGGCATCATTGCAACCCCTGCTCAGCAGGCGCAAGATGCCGCAGACTCTCTCGTGCGTGCCGGAGTGGGATCCATTATGAACTTTGCTCCCACGGTTTTGTCTGTGCCCCGTGGAGTGAATGTTCGCAAAGTAGATCTTGCGCTCGAACTGCAGATTCTTAGTTACTACGAACAGCGTCGAAACAATGGTCTTCGTTCTGTACCCACAGGCGAACAATCTGGACCAGTGAGCGCGTAGGCAGTCATGTCCATCGTTGTTATTGGTGTCAACCACAAAACAAGCCCTGTCACTCTTCTTGAGAAGTTGGCAATCGCAGACTCGTCAATGCCAAAGGCGCTGCACAGTCTCACGGTCCGCAACGACATTCGCGAAGCAGTTGTGTTGTCAACGTGTAACCGCACCGAGGTGTACGCAGTTGTCGAACGC
>CAIVDG010000162.1 GCA_903904615.1 uncultured Acidimicrobiaceae bacterium
CTAGGGTGAAATTCGTTCAATGGGTCCATCCGGACCCTTTTGGGAGGAAACATGACAAAGCGTCGAATTATCGGTGCCGTCAGCTTTGCTCTCGCTGCATCAGTCCTTGCCGCCGCGTGCGGTGGCGGATCTGACAGCGGTGGCGGAGATGGCGAAGCCAAAAAGGGCGGAACCATCCGCATCTTGACCAGTGGCGAGCAAATCGCCCACCTTGACCCGCAGCGAAACTACACAGGTTCAGATCTTGCTTTTGCAGGCTCCACCATGCAACGTTCGCTCACTAGTTACAAGTTTGAAGAAGGTGATGCCGGTACAGAAATCACTGGCGACCTTGCAACAGACACTGGTACCGCATCGAACGAAGGAAAGACATGGGCATTCACTCTTCGTGATGGCATCACTTTCGAAGACGGTTCTGCAATTACATGTGCAGACGTTGCCTATGGCGTCTCTCGCTCGTTTGCAACGGACGTCATTACCGACGGACCAACCTATGCAATTAGCTACATCGACGTTGAGGAATACCCAGGTCCGTACACGGCTACTGCTGAACAGCAGGCTGCGTATGACAAGGCTGTCGCCTGTGATGGAAACACAATCACTTTCAACTTGAAGAACCCTGTTGCAGACTTCAACTACACCACAACATTGCTCACCTTTAGCCCAGTGCCGAAGGCAAAAGACAATGGAGAAAAGTACGACATGAATCCAGTGTCGTCTGGTCCATACAAGATTGAAAGCTACGAAATTGGCAAGTCACTTGTCTTGGTTCGTAACGAAAACTGGAATGAAGACTCTGATGACCTTCGTAAGGCATACGCCGATTCCATCATCTATGAATTCGGTCTTGAAGAAGCCACCATTGACGAGCGCATGATTGCCGACGCTGGTGACGACCAGTTTGCAGTGTCTGAAGGAATTCAGCCTGAGAACCTTCAGACCATCTTCGAAAGCGGTGACGAGGCATTGAAGGCTCGTTCGGTTGACTACTACGACCCATACGTGTCGTACACAAACCTCAACAACGAGAATCTCTCTTGCTATGAGGTGCGTAAGGCCATTTATCTTGCACTCGATCGTGAAGCGCTTCGTAAGGCCGGCGGTGGACCATACACCGGCGACTTTGCCGATGGTTTCGTCAAGCCAGCACTTGCACTTGACTACGCCAAGTCAACAATGCCAGAGGGTTACAACACTGACGGAAGCGCCAATGTTGAAGCAGCAAAGGCAGCAGTGGCTGCAGCCGAGACAAAGTGCCCCGATGTTGTTGCTCGCGCCAAGAGTGGCCTGAACTTCTACTACCCAGACACTCCTGTGTGGCAGAAGGCTTTGGCTATTTGGCAGGACAACCTTGGTGCCATTGGCTTCAAGATCAATCCTGAAGCAGTGGAAGCAAGCCAGTACTGGCCAACAGTCATGAACCCAGAAACCGATTACGACATCGCTCGTGGTGGCTGGGCTCCAGACTGGGCAAACGCTTCAACCGTTATCCCAGAGCTGTTCACCACCGGTGGTGGCTTCAACTTGACACGCAACTCGAAGGATGCGGACTACGCAGAGTTCGAAGGACTTGTGAATGCTGCTCGCATCAACCTTGACCGCACGGCTCAAGGTAAGCAGTGGCAGGAACTCAACCAATACGTGGTTGATCGTCTGTGGGCACTTCCAGGTTCATTCCTGAAGGCTCAGAGCATTTGGGGCTCAAAGGTTGGTAACACCTTCCAGTGGGGCCCATTCGGAGCGTTCTGCTTCGGCAATCTCTACGTCAAGTAAGAGAAGAACTCACACTCGGAAGGAGGGGACACCGTCACAGACGGTGTCCCCTCTGACCGTTAGTGACTAATTTGATTGAAGGGCTGAAAGGAGGACACATGCTTTTGTTTATTACGCGTCGGTTGCTGTTCGCATTGGCGCTTCTTTTAGCTGTCTCTTTCTTCACCTACATGTTGTTTGCCATGTTGCCCTCAGATCCCGCAGCGCTGACATGTGGAAAAAATTGCAAACCCGAAATCATTGCCGCGAACAGAGTGAGGCTTGGATACGACAAACCGCTTCTTGAGCAATATTGGTTGTTTCTGAAGGGTTTCTTTGTTGGGCGCGACTACGGCGTTGGTGCCGCTGCCTTTTCTTGCCCTGCTCCGTCACTTGGGTACTCGTTCAGCCAACATGAATGCGTTAGCACCTTGATTGCTCGTACCTTTCCTGTGACTTTCTATTTGTCGCTCGGAGCGTTTGTTCTCTGGATGACCTTGGGTATCGGATTGGGGTCTCTTGCTGCACTGAAGAAGGGAAAATGGCAGGACAGGGCTGCCACCACGTTCAGTGCCGTAGGCGTCAGCCTTCCCACCTTCTACATCGGTCTTCTCGTTCTGTTCTCGTTTTGTATTTGGCTTCGAATTCTTCCGTTCCCCTCGTACGAATCACCGTTTGAAGACCCGGTGTCGTTCTTGACAACGATGATTCTGCCATGGTCCACTTTGGCGGTTCTTTCCGCCGCCGGGTACACACGACTCACACGCAACGGCATGTTGGAAGCAATGAATGAAGATTTCGTGCGTCTTGGAATTGCAAAAGGTCTTCGACGACGAACCATCATTCGCAAGTACGTGCTTCGTTCCGCATTGGTTCCTATCGTCACGATTGCGGGTCTTGACTTCGCCGCTTTGTTAGGTGGTGCCATAATTACCGAGAGCGTGTTCTCGCTGCCAGGGATGGGCCGTATGTCAATTCGTGCGGTGGTGGAATCAGACCTTCCCGTGCTGGTGGGAACAACAATGGTTGCTGCTGTGTTCATCGTTCTGGCAAACGTGGTTGTAGATATTTTGTATGGAGTCCTAGACCCGCGGGTGCGTCAACGATGAATACTGTTCCTCTGCTTGCTGTCAAGGATTTGTCCGTTTCTTTTAATACGCCCGACGGAGTAGTTCATGCTGTGGACGATGTGTCATTCGAGCTGTTCGCTGGCAAGACTCTGGGAATTGTGGGGGAGTCCGGTTCCGGTAAATCAGTGACTGCGTCGTCACTCATGAGACTCAATAATTCCGTCACATCAACCACTACTGGGTCTGTTGAGCTAGATGGACGAGATCTTCTCTCTGTGGACGAAGCGACTATGCGTTCAATTCGTGGACAAGACATTGCCATGGTGTTCCAGGATCCGTTGTCTGCCCTCAACCCGTACTACACCGTTGGCGATCAAATTGCTGAGGCGTATGTCATTCATCATCCCACCGAGTCGAAAAAAGACGTTCGAATTCGCGTGCTGGACATGTTGAAGAAGGTGGGTATTCCAAACCCTGAGAAGCGAATTGATGAGTACCCGCATCAGTTCTCTGGAGGAATGCGCCAGAGAATCGTTATTGCCATAGCTCTCATCAATTCGCCGCGAATTCTTATTGCGGATGAACCAACCACGGCACTCGACGTGACAGTACAAGCCCAGATTCTCGATCTCATGCTTGACCTTCAACGCGAGACGAACATGGCCATCATCCTCATTACCCACGATCTTGGAGTCATTGCCGAAGTAGCCGATTCCACATTGGTGATGTACGGGGGTCGAATTGTTGAGCGAGCGGCAGTCAACGAGATCTTCTCAACTCCCACTCATCCATATTCGTGGGGGCTATTGGGTGCGGTGGGCAGCCTCGACACCAGCACTCGTGGACATCTTTCGACCATTCCTGGCACTCCGCCGTCTCTTATCTCATTACCCTCGGGATGTTCTTTCCATCCGCGTTGTCGGTACGCGAAGGAAACCGGAAGCAGATGCACCACAGAAGTCCCACAATTGCACGTGGTGGCTGGTACCAGTTCATCTTCTGCCTGTCACATGGCAGACGCTCAACTTGTCGCCCTTGCTCAGCATGGGGAGAACCAATGACATCGGCAGCACTTGAAGCACGGGATGTAGTGAAGTATTTCCCCACCGGGTCGTCTGGAATTCTGGGTCGTCCGACGCATGAAGTGAAAGCAGTCGACGGTGTCTCTTTCTCCATTGCTCACGGAGAAACTCTTGGTGTTGTAGGCGAGTCTGGTTGCGGCAAATCGACACTCGCTCGAGTCGCGACAAGGCTTATCGACGCAACGTCGGGTGATGTGTTGATGGATGGAGAAAGCATCTCGCACTTGTCGGGAAAAGACCTACGAATTGCTCGACGAAAACTGCAGATGATTTTCCAAGATCCGTATGCATCGTTGAACCCACGTCACAGCGTTGGGCAGATCATCTCTGCTCCGCTTTCTGTACAGCGGATCACTCCTCCACAAGGGGTGAAGACTCGCGTTCAAGAACTCATGGAACTTGTCGGTCTGAATCCAGAGCATTACAACCGGTACCCACACGAATTTTCTGGTGGACAGCGTCAACGCATCGGAATTGCTCGTGCCCTTGTTCTTGAACCGACTGTTCTGGTAGCTGATGAACCAGTCTCTGCACTCGATGTGAGTATTCAAGCTCAGATTCTGAATCTCTTGGAGACTCTTCAAGCAGAGTTGGGTTTGACCTACATGTTCATTGCACACGATCTTTCTGTTGTTCGCCATATTGCCGACAACGTGGCAGTGATGTACCTGGGGAAGTTCGTGGAGGTTGGCCCCGCGCATGCGGTGTACTCCACGGCTCGGCACCCGTACACAACAGCTCTACTGTCGGCTGTGCCAGTTGCCGACCCCAGCCGTCGTGGGCGAACGGACCGTATCCGTCTGGAGGGGGATGTTCCGTCTCCCATAAACCCGCCATCTGGATGCCGATTCAGGACTCGGTGCTGGAAAGCGACCGATCTCTGTGCCAGCACCGAACCTGTTCTACAGGACATGGGGAACGGGCACTTCGCAGCGTGTCATCATCCAATGGAGACCCCTGTGACGCTGGGGAACAGCGTTTCCTAAGGGGTAGCCTCAATAACCGTGCGTACCGTGATTTTGTATCTCTCGCTAGTCATCAATGTGGTGTCAATGTTCGCGCTCATTGTGGGCGTCTTGCTTCACAGTGGCCAAGGTGGCGGCCTTTCAGACATGTTTGGTGGCGGTGGAGCAGGCCTCGGATCCGCAGCAGCCGAAAAGAACCTGAACAGAATCACCACGGTGTTTGCCACCGTGTGGCTCTTCACCGTCATTGCACTCGCATTTCTGCTTCAAAACTGATTTTTGTTTTCCCGGGTCATCCTCGGTAACCTGAAATTCCACGTCGGAGTGGCGAAATTGGCAGACGCACCAGCTTAAGGGGCTGGCGCTCGAAAGGGCGTGTGGGTTCAAGTCCCACCTTCGACACCAATGCGATTAACGAAAATTGTTGCAACCCTCGGGCCGGCTACTGCGTCGGTCGATGGTATTCGCGGACTCGTTAACGCTGGGGCATCAGTTTTTCGTTTGAACTGTTCCCACCTCACTACAGAAGCACTTGAAGAATCAATTTCATTAGTGCGAGAAGCAGCGCCATCTTCTGCAATCTTGGTCGACATTCAAGGGCCAAAGCTCCGTTTCGCAAAAGACTCCATTGATCTTTTGGAGGGAACGCGTGTCACTCTCACTTTGAACGATCTGGGTATTGACTCGGGAAGTCGTGGCGGATCCCGTGGTGTTGCTGTTGGTCACCGAGTCCTCATGGATGATGGTCGCCTGGAAACGGTGGTGGAACACGTTGAAGGGGACAACCTGTCGTTGGTTGTTGTGCGTGGGGGCTTCTTGAAGAAGGGCAAAGGTGTCAACCTTCCCGATACCGAAGTCAGTGGCGGAGTCCTGGCCGAGAAAGATTTGGCCGACCTGCGAGTCGCTAAGGCAATGGGTGTAGAGATAGTTGCCATCTCGTTTGTCCAGTCACCATCAGACATCATCTCGGTGCGTGAACTCGTTGGCGAAAACATTCTTGTGTTCGCAAAAATTGAGCGTCCACAAGCCCTCGAGCGAATCGATGAAATCTGCGCTGTCAGCGATGGTGTCATGGCCGCCCGGGGAGATCTTGGAGTTGAGACGCCTTACGAGGGCGTTCCCGCGGCACAGAGTCGCATTGCTCTCAGCGCTTTGCAACGTGGTGTCATCTCCATTTGTGCCACCGAGATGTTGGAGTCCATGACAACAGCAACTCGACCAACACGTGCGGAAGTGGCCGACGTGAGTGGCGCAGTTCGGGACGGTTTTGATGCAGTGATGTTGTCTGGTGAAACTGCCGTAGGTGCGTACCCAACCGAAACTGTGATGGCTATGGCGCGCATCTGCGAGGCTGCGGAGAAGCGCGTATCCATGCCTAACTATTTTGCCGACGCCAATCCTGAGGCCGCTGCTGTCACAGCAGCGGCTACTGCGCTTGCGAAGAGAATCTCTGCCCATCTCATTCTCTCGGTTACCTTCACTGGATTCTCCGCGCGACTATTGGCTTCATGTCGCCCGTCATGCGCCATTGTGGCGGCAACGCCCGGCGTGGATAAAGCCCGACAGTTGAACATCTGTCGTGGTGTGTACCCCATGGTTGTGGCGCGCGACGGAAACATCACGTCGTCCATTGCTACTGCAGTGCAAGATGCACGAACACTTCACTTGTTAGAAAGCGGCGACACCATCGTGGTGTGTGCGTCTCGACTGAACCCGCGTTCAGATGCAGACACAATTCTGCTTCACATCGAGCCCTAAGACATCGGGCGCAAGTGCTTCTTGAAGGTCAAGAAGTAGCCCACACTGAGCAGCATGAGTGCGCCACAGGCGGAAAACACCAAAGGTGCTGAGTCGATCTTTCGAGCAACAAACCCCACAGCTAATGCACCAGCAGGCGCAAGACCGCTCATAAGAAGTGAATGAATAGCCATGACGCGACCCATGACTTGTGGTGGCGTGTTGTTTTGAATAAGGGTTTGGTTCAGGTTCATGTAGAAGCCGCCACCAAGTCCCCACAGGAAGAGAGCGATTCCCATCATGGGAATTGAGTTTGATTGACCTAAGAGAATTTGAACGGATGATCCCCAGCACAGGCCGCACATAAACCAAAGGCCTTTACGAATCATCTTGTGGTTGAAGCGCATGATGGCCATTGAAGTAATGAACTGCCCAACACCAAGGAGGGCAAAAAGAGCTGTTGTTTGGCTACCTGTTGCGCCGGCCTGTTCCTTGGCGATCTGTGGTCCCAGCACAATCCACGGGGCCATCATGAACAACGTGGACGAGGACAACAACACATACAACGAGCGCACTGCTTCGTGGCCGTTGATGAACTGGAGCCCTTCAAAGATTTCTTCTCGAATCTTGCGTCGAACCACTTTGGTGATGGGCGGAACCTTGAGCGGAAGTAGGACAAGAAAGCCGATGGTGTACAACACTGCTTGTAACCAGAAGGCACCTTGGATTCCCCAAATTCTGATGACAGGCCCTGCAGTTGCCGGACCAATGATGAGCCCGATGTTGGATCCAATGGTGCTGACCGCTATTGCGCCCACCAACTTGTCTTGAGGAACAACAGTGGGAATCATGGCTGTTCGAACAGGTTGACCCAGAGCAATAAAGATTCCCGCGATAAATGAGCCCACGATTGCCCA
>CAIVDG010000163.1 GCA_903904615.1 uncultured Acidimicrobiaceae bacterium
ACGGTGAGCGCCACAAACAACACAGTGACGTACGAGATGGAGAACGTGAAAAGTCGCATGGACGCAGCAGGACTGGTGCTTCGACCTAGTGCAATTGTGCCCCACAGGAAAGCCCCACCCAGCACGGCCGCCGAGATGCCATAGACCCATCCCATGTTGCCCACCGGCACCACAGCCAGACTGCACAGAGTTAGTGCAATTGTGTAACGGACCATTGATGCGATGACTTTTTCGTGGGATTCGACCACGGGAAGCATGGGAACTCCAGCTGCCTTGTAGTCATCGCTGTGCTTAATGGCCAGTGCCCAGAAATGGGGCGGAGTCCACAAGAAGATGAGAAGGAACAACAACCATGGGGTCCAGCCGAGCGAATTGGTGACGGCAGCCCATCCGACCAAAACCGGAACAGCCCCAGCAGCGCCCCCAATCACGATGTTCTGCTTGCTGGTGCGCTTCAGCCACAGCGAGTAGACGAATACATAGAAGAGGGTGGCCGACAGGGCGAGGATGCCCGACAGCAGGTTTGCCCCCGCCCACAAGACGGCGAAAGCCAGAATTTCCAACGAAATAGCGAAAATAAGGGCATTTCGGGGGGAAATGAGCCCAGTGACCAATGGTCGCGTCTTGGTGCGCTCCATCAGGGCGTCAATATCACGGTCGATGTACATGTTGATGGCGTTGGCACCACCGGCAGCAAGGGACCCACCGATCAGTGTGATGAGAATGAGGCCAAGGTCTGGCCAGCCACCTTCGGCAACCACCATTGTGGGAACCGTTGTGATGAGCAGAAGCTCAATGATTCTGGGCTTTGTGAGCGCAATGTAGCCACCAATGACCGACTGTGGGGCGCGACCCGACTCATGGCTTCGCCGTGCGAATCGCGACGGGACGACGGGGCGGACATTGAGGGGCACGGGTACTCATCGTATGGGGGGTAGGCATTGACGACCAATCGCACGCAGAATGTTTCCGTGCCATTCACCACACCCGCCCGCCGTACCGCGGTGATGACCCAGGTTGCCGACCCCGACCTGAAGGAACTCACCGACGAAGTGGCCGACCACGACCGCCCGTGGATTGTGCTGGTGTGGAATGACCCCATCAATCTCATGTCGTATGTGTCGTTCGTTTTTCAAAAACTATTTGGCTACTCGAAAGAGAAAGCTGATGAATTGATGTTGGACGTTCACGAGAAAGGTCGCGCGGTTGTTTCCAATGGTCCACGCGAAAAAGCAGAGATCGATGTCTTTCGACTACACGAACATGGTTTGTGGGCAACAATGCAGCAGGACACATGAGACGTAAACGTCAATCGGGCCCAATTGAAGCAATAGATAATGGCCTTTTCGAGATTCGCCTGACAGCTGATGAACGCGCAACATTGCTGGGGTTTGTCGATCAATTAGAAGAAGTCATGTTGGCTCCACCCGACGATCCACGCTTACGTCGTTTGTTTCCCACTGCGTATCACGACAACGCTGAGTTCGATGCCGAGTACCAGAACTACATGCGCGATGAACTTGCACAATCACGTGCTGCATCAATTCAGACTGTTCGCGAAGTTCTCGGCGTTGAAGACCCTTTGACCGAGAGTCAGTTGTACGCGTTCATGACCGTGCTGAATAGCTTGCGCTTAGTGCTTGGCACGCTGCTCGATGTGGATGAGGTGGACGACCTCGATCTCATTCCCGAAGACAGCCCGGCCTACGGACAAGCCCAGTTGTATGAATACTTGGGCTGGTTGCTCGAGTGGACTGTCTCGGCACTTTCAGGGGAATAGAACCATTTTGGGCGTATTGTTGAGATGCTCCCGATAGTGTCATAGTGCTCTCAACCGGAGTCGTTCTAGCCCCCATCGTCTAGAGGCCTAGGACACCACCCTTTCAAGGTGGCGGCACGGGTTCGAATCCCGTTGGGGGTGCAAAGAGACCAAGAGGTTTTCTCGCAAGAGGTTCTCTCTAGGTCCCGTGGTGAAGTTGGAGTTCACGCCGGCCTGTCAAGCCGGAGGTCGCGGGTTCGAGTCCCGTCGGGACCGCCATCAATGGCGGAAGCGTCATTGAAAATCTGTTCAAACAACGCAAGTTGATTGCAACACGGTCGAGTAGCTCAGTTGGCAGAGCACACGCCTGAAAAGCGTGGGGTCACCGGATCGACGCCGGTCTCGACCACCATCTACGACGACCTTTGGGGTCGTCGTTTTTGTTTACAGCGCGTCTAACTGCAAGACGTCTTTGACATGTCAGGGAAAGACGCGTTTTTACGCGGACTACTGTCATGCAATGGCAAATCGACTATTCGCCCGTCAAGTTTTGGACTCGATAAATCTAGGATCTGAGCAGGGTACCCAAGACCCGCAGGACTACTTCATTGAGTCAACGGCTTGGCTTGATCTCGTGAATGACGAGGCAGACTTGATACTTGGTCGCAAAGGTTCGGGAAAGACAAAGTTGTATCGACAATTGCTAAGTGTCAACAGAACCAAAACCAGAAACTTCTCAAGCCCAACAAAAGAATTTCCAACAAGAGTTGTACCTCTCATCTCATCTCAATTAGATGATGAGTTCAAGGAAATGTTGGCGGTTGCGGGTGACGACGAAGAGTTGATGAAAACTGGTTGGCTCATGCAAATCGGCGGACTTGCGTGTGTTCATCTCCTCAAACCGCGAATTCAAAACGGTGGCGGAAGTAGCACGGACTTAAAGAGCCTCAACCATTTCCGCCATCTTCTTGACGACAGTAACTGGAAGAAGTTCTTTGAATTTCATGAACCAGACCTTAAGGCCAATCTGTGGCAAGTTGTCTTGAAAAAGTTGGGTGGTGTCAAGTCGATGAGGGCGCGTCCAGCTGTCAGAGTTGGACCAGATGGAGTGACTATTGAGCCGAGTATCTATTCGATTGAATCGGAAAAAGAAGCCCGAAGCCTGAGACTCTCAGCAATTGAGATGATTCGCTCCCTCAACGAAGTACTTCTAGAGCGCGAAGTACGTATTTGGGTTGTTATTGACAGTCTTGATGAACTTCTCTATGGCATCCGTGACCAGCATGCGAATGCTGCCGTCCGCTCCCTCCTGCGTGCAATCCTCGATATCCGAACAATTTCACAGGAGTCAAATACGGACAATCTGGTGGGGCTCCGTCTCAAGGTGTTTGCTCGAGACGACGTCATCGAGCGAATGACGATTTCGGCTCCATTTCCTGGGTTCACAACTATTCCACAGGCACGAATATCTTGGACTAACCGCGAAATTGGTCAGATGATTAGTGATCGCCTCCTTTCATCGCCTCTCGCGCGCGAGTTTTATTCCGCAATTCAAGTTCAGAATGAACCAGAAAAGTTTGTTTCACAAGTCTTTACGGGTGATCTCGCGCGTAACTTCGTCGCTGAAGTCACACGGGAACTTTCTGATGCTTGGAGTTCTCCTTCACCAAGAAACGTCATTGGCTGTCTAAAACGAGCGCTTGACATTTCCCGGAACGAAGGGCACCTCGGCGACAAGTATCAAGCGATGACTCCGCTCGTTAGCCAATCGAACATAGATAAAGCTAAAAGTCAAACATCTGTGGCGAGATTGGACGACACAATCAAGGCCGAATACCCAAACTTGATTCCGCTAATTGACCGGTTGGGCCACGCACCACACACGTATGCAAATTCTGAATTAATGGCAAAACAACTTGAACTGGCCCCCGACGAATTAGAAGAAATGCTGTGGTGGTCGGAACTCGCGGGACTAACAAATAAGAATGGACGTCAAATCCAGGTCGGACGCGTCTACAGACCCGCTCTGCATAGCACTACATCTGCCACGACTGAGAGATAAGCATCCACTTTTTGTGCGATACGAAAACTAAGAACAATTGTTTACTGCGACTCGCGCAGTCGCACCAGGGTCTCTTGCGCCACCGTTGCCACGTGAGTTCCGTCTTCGTGGAAGACATACCCAAAAGCAAGTCCGCGACCGTTGATGTACGCATGACAGTTCATGTCATACAAATGCCAAGCACTCGCATCGACGTCTCTGTGAAACCACACCGTGTGATCGAGGCTTGCTGAAAAGAATGCATTCTCAACATTCCACTTCTCACGAAGTTCTGGAACACCACGAATAACTGCACCAGTCGGCAAATCGTCTGACAAGTACGCCAATGCACAACGATTCAACAACTGATCGCCACCAAAGTTTTCGGTGGTGCGATACCAGCCCATGAGTCGACCCGAACCATCGCGGCCATCACTTGACACGATGTCGCGTGGAACATCACGTTGCTCAATGAACGGCGACCACGTTTCTGCTTCTGGCAATTCGTGGGGGTAAGGAATATCGGCAGGAATTGCAACTGCTGACACCTCTGGTGACGCTTCGGGCAATTGATAGCTGGCTTCCAAGTTCAGAATTGCGCCGAAAGATTGACGTGCAACGACACGTCGTGTGGAGAAACTGCGCCCATTGCGAATGCGATCAACTTCGTAGCGAACTGTTTCCGAGTTATCTCCGCGACGAATGAAGTACGCACGAACAGAGTGGGGAAGAAAACCATCTTCAACAGTTGTTGACGCTGCACGTAGAGATTGAGCAACGATGTGACCGCCATAGAGTCCGCCCCACGGGTACGGAAAACCCTCGCCCACCATCACATCTGTTCCGTGTGATGTGAGTTCAAAGAGTTTTTCGAGGCTCACGGCGCAGTGACTCGCAGAATTGAGATGAGTTCTTCGGACTCGTGGCTTTCAATGTCAAAATCGCCTGTTTTTGTTGCCTGAAACGTCATGGTTCCGGTCTCGCCTTTTTCGATTGAACCAGTAGACAGGTCGTAGCCGTGAAGATGAACATCGTCATGCCCATCGGGGTTAATAACATTGAGAACAACTTGGGCACCTTGCACCACGTCAATCACTACATCGGTGCCGGTGTTCTCGCCAACAGTGATGGTGTACTCAAACGTGTTTGAGTCGGGAACGGTTGTAGCCATTTGTTTGTTTGCAACCGACGATGTGTCGGATGAAGAAGAGGTCGATCCGCAAGAGGCGAGAAACAACGCAAGAGTGGTGAATACAAAAATTCTCTTCATAACTTCATTCTTTCAATTCTGAATACGCAGAACGAAATGTCGGCTTAAGAACCGAATTCAAATCCAAGATCTGGTGCAGTCAATAGTGGCTTGTATGCAATTCCGGCTTCTGCGGCCATTGCTGCACATGTTCCGCCACGATCAACAATGACTGTTATAAGAACAGGCACTGCGCCAAATTCATACACAGCCTCTACGGCTTCAAAAATGCTGGTGCCTCGTGTGACGGTGTCCTCGGTGATGATGACTTTGTCGCCAGGTTGCAAAGCGCCAGCAATTCGCCCAGTCACACCGTGATCTTTAGCTTCCTTACGAACACTGAAACTGCGGAGGTCTCGCCCCTTCGTGGCGGCAACTGCTGCAATCCCGTAGGCA
>CAIVDG010000164.1 GCA_903904615.1 uncultured Acidimicrobiaceae bacterium
AGTGTTCTTACCGAACAGCGACACGAACCAAGCGTTCAGCAAGTGCTTGAATTTTTCAGCGCGAAACTGAAATAACTAACGAGGTCCACCATCAATTGGTAGCAAGGTGCCCGTGGTGTAACTGCTGGCATCGCTTGCCAGATACAGCGCGGCTCCAACAATCTCGCGCGGCTCTCCACCACGCTGAAGCATGTAGGCAGCACGTGCACGTGTTTGAAACTGTTCCATGTCCCATGCCTTTGAAATGTCGGTGAGAAATGGTCCGGGAACTAAACAGTTGACACGTACGTGTGGGCCAAAAGTTCTGGCCAGACCCATCGTGAGGTTGTTCACAGCAGCCTTTGCTGCGCCGTACACCACTTCGTTGGGCGATGGGCGAGTGCTGGCGATGGAAGAGACATTGATAATGGAACCTCCACGAACGGACCCGTCATTGCCCGGTGTAGTCATATGTGTCCCGATGAGCGCCGATAAACGAAACGGTCCTTTGAGGTTGACGCCCAACACTTTGTCGTAGAGCTCTTCGCTGACATCTACAAGTGATGGATACAAAGGAGACATACCGGCGTTGTTCACCAAGATGTCAATGTGCCCAAACTCGGCAATGGCGGCATCGGCAAGACGGCCAGCGTCATCCCACGATGCAGCGTGATAGCCAATTGCTAATGCACGACGACCCATTGTGCGCACTTCGTTTGCCACAATTTCGCAGTTCTCCTGTTTACGACTTGCGACGACAATGTTTGCGCCGTGCTCAGCGAAGGCCAGTGCCATTTCGCGACCAAGTCCACGGCTTCCACCCGTGATGATGGCAGTGCGGCCTTCAAGAGAAAAAAGATTCGTAGTGCTCATGATGTTTCCTTTGCGCGGTATTCGGGATGAGAGAAAGAAGTAATGAGAGACGAGAGAGATGTTCGCCCACCATCGAGAAGATGACGAGCAAGTAGGCCCTTAGCCGCTTTTGCATTGTGGCCACCAACAACAGCACCTTTTTTCGACACCAGGTCCACGTGCACAACATGAAGAGCTTCCCAATCAAACGCACTCTTGTGTTCCTGTGGCAAAAGATCGACCACAATCGTTTTCTTCACAGCAGATGCAAGCGCGGCGGTGAGGTCGTCTCGCCACCATGCGGAGACCAGACCAAGCGAGGGCAGGCGCGCACCCATTTTCAATCTGTACTCGGGCACTGGGTCGTCGGCGCGAACAAGACCGGCTAGGCCAGAGGGGACGAAGATTCGCTTTATGTACGCAGCGCGAGCCGACGCGGGAACAGACTGCAGATGAAGGTGGTCCCACACCACACCGGTGTATCGCTGCCACGCGGGAAGCGTGGGTGCGCCCTTCAAGGAACGATTGCACGCTTGTGCATGTGAGAGGTAAGCACCTTTCACCCCTAGAAGTTTCTGGTCGCCCCCCTTGGCCAACTGCAATGCATCGGCAATGTCGGCGCGGAAGTCGCCGAACGCTGGTCCGAAGACGCCCGAATGGAATGACCAGGGTCTTTGAGAGTTGCCACCTGCGGCCTTGCCCTCGGAAGGTGGCAGGAGAATGACAAAAGGTGTTGCTCCCATAGTGTCGTACCCCCTTCTTTCCTCCTACGCTATGCGTATGCGAGTTCATGTTGATTCATCCAAGTGCCAGGGCCACAACCGTTGTTATGCGTTAGCCCCCGAATTGTTCGATGTAGACGATCTTGGCAACGCGTTTGAATTGAATGACGGCGTTGTTCCCGCCGCTCTTGAAGACAAGGCACGTTTGGCTGTGGCCAACTGCCCCGAGTTTGCAATCACAATCGAAGACTGAAAAAGGAATACCCCCAATGACTGACACCGTCTACGGCCCCGTTACCGACTGGGCAACCGACTTCGACCACGGCGCACCTGAATACAACGCCAACATCCATCAAATTTGGGATGACCTCAAGGCTGCAGGTTGCCCTATCGCACACACCGAGCGCTACGGCGGTGTGTGGTTGCCACTCACGCACGACTTGGTGAAAGAGATTGCATACGATCCTTCTCGTTTCTCCAGCCTCACTCCTGTTGTGCAGCAGTTGAAGCCAAGCCAGGCACGTGAACTCGATCCCGATGCATTGGGCGCACCAATCGGACCAGTTCCGCCAATTTCTTCCGACCCACCATTCCATGCAGATGCACGTCGCATTCTCTTGCCCGCGTTTTCGCCGAAGCAGATCGACCCGTTGCGCAAGGAAGTTGAAGAGATTTGTAACAAGCTCATCGACGACATGGGCGATGCCGACATCATTGACGCAGCCGTTCAATACACCCAGCACATTCCGGTTCTTGTGGTTGCTCAAATGGTGGGCTTGCCATTGTCCGACGCAGACCGCTTCCGCGGTTGGGTTGACATGGTTCTCGGAGGCATCGGTGCAGAACGCACGGAAGAGCGCCTTGCTCAGTTCCAAGCAATGGACGAGTACCTCACTAAGCACATTGAAGATCACATCGAGAACCCTCGTGACGACTTAACGACATATTTGCTGAACTCTGAAATCTTTGGCGAGAAGCTGTCGCCACGTCACGTGTTCGGAACAATTCTGCTGTTGATCATCGCAGGCATCGACACCACGTGGAGTGGTATCGGTTCATCGTTGTGGCACCTCGCATCGAACCCAGTCGATCGTCGTCGTCTTGTAGAAAATCCAGAGAAGATTCCTACTGCTACCGAAGAATTCCTTCGTGCATACGCACCTGTCACCATGGCCCGCATGGTCACCGACGACATGGAATTCCACGGTGTGCAGATGAAGAAAGAAGATCGTGTTCTTCTTCCGTTCCCTGCTGCAAACCGCGACGAGAAGCAATTTGCGAATCCTGCTGTCGTAGACATCGAACGTGAAGAAAACCGTCACGCTGCGTTTGGTCTCGGAATCCACCGTTGCATTGGTTCAAACCTTGCTCGTTTGGAAATGAATGTTGCCATCGAGGTTTTCCTCAAGCGCTTCCCCGATTTCGAACTCGATATGTCCGAACAAGTGACGTGGAGTTCAGGTCAGGTTCGCGGTCCTCGCAACTTGCCTTTCCGCATCAACGTTCGCGCGTAGTCACACACGCATACCAGTCGCGACACAGCCCAGCCGTACAATGGCGGGGTCATGACGCAGCCACATTCCGCATTGCCCGGGGACAGCATCCCGCTTAATCCCGAACAGCAAGACGCGGTGTATCACCCCGGCGGTCCACTTTTGGTGGTTGCTGGTGCTGGCTCCGGAAAAACTCGCGTCCTTACACAACGCATCGCGTGGCTTATCTCCGAAGGCATTCATCCGCAGAGCATTTTGGCCATTACGTTCACCAATAAGGCCGCCGAAGAAATGCGCCATCGCGTCGCCGATCTTGTGGGTGGCGTGTCACGCAGTATGTGGGTCACAACGTTCCACAAAGCTTGCGTTCGTATTCTGCGCCAACACGCCGAATCACTCGACTACCCAAAGCAATTCACCATCTACGACTCGCAAGACTCGAAGAGATTGGTGGGCTATGTCATTCGCGACATGGGACTCGATCCTAAGAAGTTTCCCGCAAATGCATCGCAAGCGCGCATCAGTTTGTGGAAGAACGAGCTTGTTACTCCCGCAACAGCATTCGACACCGCCGAGCACATTGCTGCACGTCGCCACGCAGAGATCTATCGCGAGTATCAGGCCCGTCTCGTGCGTGCCGGCGCAATGGACTTCGATGACTTGCTGGTCAACGTTGTTCGCCTCTTCGAAAAGTATCCCGATGTTCTGCGTTATTACCAAGAACGCTTCAAGCACATTCTCATTGACGAGTTTCAAGACACCAACCAAGCGCAGAATCGTATTGTTCTTATGTTGGGTGAGATGCACAAAAATGTGTGCGTCGTAGGCGATAGCGACCAAAGTATTTACAAGTTCCGCGGCGCAGACATGCGCAACATTGAAGACTTTGAAAGTGCGTTTGGCGAGGCAACCGTTGTCATTTTGTCGCAGAACTATCGCAGCACTCAAACAATTCTTACGGCTGCAAACGCGGTTATCTCTCAAAACGTTGGCCGTCGCCCCAAAGAACTGTGGACCTCTGCCGGAGACGGCGATCAAATAGTTCGCTATTACGCAGAAGACGAGTACGACGAAGCGTCGTGGGTTTCTACAACTGCGCGAGACCTACACAACAATGACGGGCGTTCATGGGGCGACATTGCGGTTATGTATCGCACCAATGCGCAAAGCCGTGGCATTGAAGAAGCTTTTATGCGTGCCGGTACTCCATACAAAGTGGTGGGCGGTACAAAGTTTTACGACCGTCGCGAAGTGAAAGATGCAATCGCATATCTCAAAGCCGGCGCTAACCCACTCGACGAAATCAGCATCAAGCGTGTTCTTAATGTGCCAAAGCGTGGCATTGGCGATACCAGCATTGGCAAAGTTGACTCCTTCGCTGCTGCCAATGGAATTTCGTTTATCGATGCCATGCGCCGCGCAGCTGAAGCCGGTGTTGGCGGATCAGCGGCAAAAGGAATCGCATCCTTTGTTGCACTCGTCGACCAGATGCATGCTTCGCTTGCAGACGGTCCATCGGCGTTGTTGGAACTTGCCATGAACAACAGCGGGTATCTCACTGAACTTGAGAACGAAGACACTGTTGAAGCAGCTGGTCGCCTTGAGAACCTCTCAGAACTCATTGGTTCTGCTGCTGAATATACGCAGGTCGACGAATTTCTTGAACAAGTGGCGTTGGTTGCCGATACCGACGACTTAGACGGTGAAAACCACGTTGTTCTCATGACTCTGCACTCGGCAAAGGGTCTGGAATATCCAGTGGTGTTCTTGGTGGGGTGTGAAGAAGGAATCTTCCCGCACAGTCGCGCACTCACCGAACCAGCAGAGCTTGAAGAAGAGCGTCGTCTTGCGTATGTGGGTCTCACGCGCGCACGCGAACGTTTGTATGTCTCACATGCATGGCATCGCATGTTGTTTGGTCAGTCGCAGTACAACCCGCCATCGCGTTTCTTGGCTGAAATTCCCCTTGAACTATTCGATCGTCAAGGCAATGTCGACTCTGGTTCCGACCATGGCCGCAGTTACGGCCGCACACCAGGCGACTGGCACGATGCAGAGTTGCCCTCGTATCGCCGACGCAACGACGACGAACCAGAAGGCCGCACATTCGGCGCAAAACGTACTGAACGCGCTCTTCGTGCACCAGCACAGCCGCGAAACACTGAACATCTCGAGGGTCTCAAGGCCGGAGACGATGTGGAACACGCGGTATTTGGCGAAGGCGTCGTCATTGAAATCAAGGGAACTGGAGACAAAGCCGAAGTCACCGTTCGCTTCCGCGACCGAGGAACCAAACATCTCGCATTGGCGTGGGCGCCGCTAAAGAAATTGTCATGAAGTACGCCGCGAATGCCGCGGAGTAGTAAAAAGGAAGTCATGAAGGCAGCGATCCTTATCGAAAGTCTCACCGGCAACACGTGGAAGGCGGGCGAACTCATCGCCGCAAATCTGCAGCAAGAGAACTGGTCCATCACGGGCTTGTCTGCGGTGAAGTCACCCGACCATGCATCAATTCAAGAAGCCGACACCATCATTGTTGGTACTTGGGTGCATGGACTTTTTGTCGTTGGTCAAGCTCCGTGGGCAATTGACCGTCTTCGTGCATTGCCGGCAATGTCAGGCAAAAAAGCAGTTGCGTTTTGCACATTCGCATTGAACCCGGGCAAGTCACTCGACGTTATGACCAACACGTTGTTGTCTCGCGGCGCCGACGTAGTAGGTGGTCTTGCATTGCATCGCGGAAAACTTGCTGCTCACTCAGAAGAGTTTGCAATTCGCCTCGTTGACTCCGTCAGCGCGCGCTAAGTCCGCTACGGCAGCGTGGGTGTTGTTACACCGCGCAAGTCCACATACAACGTCTTGCGGTTCTCAACAATGGGCCGAACCGCTTCAGGTAACTGAAGGTCGTCCACGGAAAGTGTTCTGCCGTCGCAATCGGTGAATTCTCGCGACCCTTGTTCATGGGTCACCAAACAGGTGGAGTCTCGGTCGGCGGGGTAGCCGTAATACACACGCCAACCGGTGGCGGGGTCGTCACCTGTGTGATCGAGAACAATCGAGCGCACGCCGTCGGGACTCTTGAGGTCGGGGAACAGAAGCGGGCCATCTTTTGCCACTGACTTCGCCAAGGGCTCCACTTTGCCCACCTCGAACACTTTGTTGGCCACGGCGTCGGTGGGATCTGCGCGGTCATTGATGGAACCAGCCACCACCCATAGACCAGCAAAAAACAGGGCAAAGAACACAATGCCACCCAAAACTGGCACAACGGCTCTGGCCAAGGGGGAGCGCAAGCGGGGGGTTTCCATGGCCCCCATTGTGGCGGGTTGGTGGACAAGTGCCTGTTCGGCGTAGGGTTTCTTTTCTGTGAAGCGCCCCTACCGAGTTGTTGTTGCCAAGCCAGGTCTTGATGGTCATGACCGTGGAGCCAAGACCATTACCCGTGCTCTTCGTGACCACGGGTTCGAGGTCATCTATACCGGCCTCCATCAGACCCCCGAGCAGATTGCCGAAACTGCAATGCAGGAAGACGCAGATGCTGTTGGCTTGTCGCTACTTTCGGGCGCTCACAACACGCTCTTCCCTCGTGTCATGGAAGAACTTGGAAACCGCGACTTGGCCGACATTCTCGTTTTCGGCGGGGGAGTTATCCCTGACGCCGACGCGCGCATTCTGCGCGAACAGGGCGTTGGAAACATCTTTGGACCAGGTTCATCATTGAAGGCCATTTGTCAGTGGCTTGAAGAAGAACTCGACAACCGCGAATAGAAATACACGGAGTAATTCATGGACCTCTTTGAATACCAGGGCAAGCAGTACTTCGCCCGTTTCGACATCCCCGTTTCAAAGGGCGATGTTGCGCTCACTGTCGACGACGCCGTGAAGGCAGCCGACGCAGCTGGCTATCCGGTTGTTGTGAAGGCACAAGTGCAAGTTGGTGGACGTGGCAAGGCCGGCGGCATCAAGCTTGCAAATAACGCCGATGAAGTGCGCACACACGCAGGAAACATCTTGGGCATGGACATAAAGGGTCATGTGGTGAAGCGCGTATGGGTGGAAAACGCCAGCGACATCGCCGAGGAGTACTACGCATCGTTCACACTTGACCGTGGTGCAAAGAAGCACTTGCTCATGTTGAGCAAAGAGGGTGGCGTCGAAATTGAAGAAGTGGCGGCAACGAACCCGTCGGCCATTCTCATGTTGCACATCGATCCAGTAGACGGACTCTCCGCTGCTGGCGCACTGAAAGCTGCTGTCGATGCAAAAATCCCCGAGAAGGCGCAACAAGGTGTTGCCGACATCTTGGTGAAGTTGTACCGCTGCTTTACAGAGGGTGACTGCGACTTGGCAGAAATCAACCCACTTATTCTGAAGCCAACAGGAGAAGTGCATGCTCTCGACGCGAAAGTCAGTCTCGATGCCAACGCCGATTTCCGCCATCCAGAATGGGAAGAGTTCAAGGCAACAGAAGAACTCGACGCTCGCGAAAAACTTGCTCGTGAAAAGGGTCTGCAGTACATCGGTCTCGACGGAACTGTGGGCATCATCGCAAACGGTGCCGGCCTTGCAATGAGCACCCTCGACGTGGTGAACCAGGTCGGCGGCACCGCTGCAAACTTCTTGGACATTGGTGGCGGTGCAAACGCAGACCTCATGGCTGGTGCACTTGAAGTCATCAACTCAGACCAGAACGTAAAGAGCATCTTCATCAACATCTTCGGTGGAATCACCCGCGGTGAAGAAGTTGCGAAGGGAATTGTTGAAGCACTCGGCCGCGTCGACCTTCGCGCACCAATTGTTATTCGTTTGGACGGAACAAATGCCGAAGAGGGTCGTTCCATCTTGGCGAATGCCGGAATTCCCGAATCAAAACTCACAAGTAAGCCAACAATGCTCGAGGCCGCACGCGCTGCGGTGGCACTCGCAAAGTAAGGACCAGCGTCATGGCAATTTTCGTTAATCAAGACACCAAAGTCATCGTGCAGGGTCTTACCGGTGGTCAAGGCAAGTACCACGGACTTCGCAACAAGGCATATGGCACGCAAGTCGTTGCTGGAGTGACACCAGGCAAGGGCGGCACCGATGTTGAAGGTATCCCCGTGTACAACAGCGTTGCTGAAGCAGTCGCTGCAACGGGTGCAACGGCATCGTTCGTTACTGTTCCGCCAAAGGCTGCGTCTGCTGCAATTCTTGAAGCTGCAGCTGCTGGTATTTCTTTCATCGTGTGCATCACTGAAGGAATTCCTGCACAAGACGAAGCACGTACGTACAACACACTTGTTCGTGATTTCCCCAATGTTCGCCTGCTTGGTCCTAACTGCCCAGGCATCATCAGCCCAGGAAAATGCAACATCGGAATTACCGCTGGTGAAATTGCAGAACTTCCATCGGCAGGTGGACCAAACGTGGGCATCGTGTCTCGTTCCGGAACACTCACATACCAAGCTCTCTATGAATTGAAGCAGCGCGGAATTGGTGTTTCGACATGCGTCGGAATTGGTGGCGACCCCGTACCTGGTACGTCATTCATCGATTGCTTGCGCGAGTTCCAGAATGATCCCGAGACGCACGCCATCATCATGATTGGTGAAATTGGTGGATCTGCCGAAGAAGAAGCAGCCGAGTTCATTAAGGCCAATGTCACGAAGCCAATGTCTGCCTACATTGCGGGTGTGACTGCACCTGCTGGAAAGAAGATGGGCCACGCAGGCGCCATTGTTTCTGGTGGCAAGGGAACAGCACAGGGCAAGATGGACGCACTGCGCGACGCCGGCGTAAAGGTGGGCCAGAACCCCACTGAAGCGGGCGAGTTAATGGCCGAAATTGTCGCTGGGCTGCGCTGAGTGCCACGCGCACTTCTTTCCGTTTACGACAAGACCGGAATCGTTGAGTTTGCCTCAGCGCTTCACGCATTGGGCTGGACTCTTGTTTCCAGTGGCGGCACTGCCGACACTCTCTCCACAGCTGGCGTACTTGTACAAGATGTTGCTGAGATAACGGGTCTCGCACCCATTCTCGATCATCGCGTTGTCACACTGCATCCAAAGATTCACGGCGGCATCTTGGCGGATCGCAACAAAGCGGAACACCTCGATGAACTAGAACAACACGGCATCGGCGAGATTGATTTGGTTGTTGTCAATCTGTACCCGTTCGGTACAAATCCCAGTGTTGAACTCATAGACGTTGGCGGTCCGGCAATGGTGCGCGCTGCGGCAAAGAATTTCGCCCATGTTGGTGTTGTTGTCGACACAGCCGACTACGCCGATGTGTTGGAGATGATTGAAGGCGGATACTTCGGAATTTCTGCTCGGCGCGTGTTGGCGCAAAAGGCATTTCGCATCACCAGTGCCTATGACGCCGCCATTGCTTCGTGGCTTGCCGACGAAAGTCCAGACCGTGCAAGCGCCACCGTGCCACCCATTCTCACCATGGTTGCTGAACGCGCCGAAGTATTGCGCTACGGCGAAAACCCACACCAAACAGGTGCGCGTTATCGACTTCCTGGTGTGGAGAGCTGGTGGGATTCTGCCGTGCAGTTGAACGGCAAAGAAATGTCGTATCTCAACGTGTTAGATACTGAAGCTGCATGGCAACTCGTCAGCGCATTCGATCGACCAGCAGCAGTGGTGGTGAAGCACGCCAACCCGTGCGGTGTTGCACTTGCACCCACCATTTTCGACGCCTATACCCGTGCCCATGCCGCAGACCCAGTCAGCGCGTTCGGTGGAATCATCGCTGTGAACGGTGAAGTGAATGAGGCAACAGCAAAAGAGATCGCACAGATCTTTACTGAAGTTGTTATCGCGCCATCGTTTACCGCGGAAGCACTTGAAATTCTGTGCGCGAAAGAAAACCTTCGTCTCATTGAAGCGGTCGCACCGTTTCACTCAATGGCCATCAACGTTCGTTCTATTGACGGCGGGTTGTTGGTGCAACAAGTTGATGAAGTAGACGAGCCACTTGACGATTTCACTGTCGTTACAGAACGTGCACCAAACGACATTGAATGGCAAAACCTTCTGTTGGCGTGGCAAACGGTTGCCGCAACATGGAGCAACGCCATCGTGTTGGCAAACAATGATGTTGTTGTTGGAATCGGCGGGGGACAGCCCAACAGGGTCGACGCAGCACGTATTGCTATTGGTCGCGCGGGCGAGTCCACTCGCGGTTCTGTGGCCGCAAGTGACGCGTTCTTCCCATTCGGCGATACGGTCGAAGAGTTGGCCGCCGCAGGCGTCACTGCCATTATCCAACCCGGTGGCAGTGTGCGGGATTCTGCATCCATCTCGGCGGCCAACACTCATGGCATTGCCATGGTGTTCACCGGAACCCGCCACTTCCGCCACTAGCGAAGTCGTAGACTGCATAAATGGCACGAATCGGAGACCTTCTGGCTGCAGGCCGCACGTTCTCGTTCGAGTTCTCGCCCCCAAAGTCCGCTGCCGGCTCAATGTCTCTTGGGCGCACTATTGCCGAACTTGAGCCCCTGGCCCCTTCATTTGTATCGGTCACATACGGCGCGGGCGGGTCTACCCGCGAACACACTCGCGACACCGTTTTGTGGGTGAAGAAGGAAACGAATGTTCCGCCCATGCCGCATCTCACCTGTGTTGGTCATACGCGTCAGGAAATCACCGACATCATTTCCACTTATGTAGAAGCCGGAATTGAAAACGTGTTGGCTCTTGCAGGTGACCCACCAAAGAACCCTGGCGATGCTGCGCCAAGTGATTTCACCTACGCCCTCGAACTTGTGGAGCATCTGCGCACAATTAGCGATGTGGGTATTGGCGTTGCCGCGCATCCCGAAGGACATCCGCGCTCACCAGATCTCGCCACCGATCGTCGCCATCTTGCCGAGAAGTTACGCGTGACCGATTTTGCCACGACGCAGTTCTTCTTCGACATTGATCATTACTTGTCGCTTGTGAATGACCTTGCCGACCTAGGTGTGACAAAGCCAGTGGTGCCCGGCATTATGCCTGTCACAAACATTGCGCAAGTCGAACGCATGGCAGAACTCTCCGGAGCTGCATTCCCATCGTGGTTGCGAGAGAAGTTGGAAGCAGGAAACTCTGCTGAAGAAGTTCGCCAAATCGGTGTCGATGCCGCAACAGAATTGTGTGCTCAATTGCTTGAAGCGGGCGCACCCGGCTTGCATTTCTACACTTTGAACAAGTCAACAGCCACTCGGGAGATCTACGCCCAATTGGGCCTTCCGGTTGCATAACCCCTCGCTTATGAGTACATCAGATCTTCACAACACGAATAGTGGAACGCCTGCGTGGGGCACCCGACGCGGTCCGGTTGTTCCCTATGTTCCAGGACTCGATGGTCTTCGTGCATTAGCTGTTCTTGCGGTCATCGTCTATCACGCAAATCGTGAATGGCTCGGCGGCGGTTTTCTTGGCGTTGAAGTGTTCTTCGTTATCTCGGGCTATCTCATCACGCTGTTGCTTATTGCAGAACGTGAACGAGTGGGCACTGTGTCGCTGGGAAATTTCTGGTTGCGTCGTGCGCGTCGATTGTTGCCCGCATTGTTCACGTTGCTTATTGGAACCATTACGTACTGTGCATTGTTCGAGCAAGACAGGCTGGGAAAACTGCGTGGCGATGTCGTCGCTGGCGTTTTGTATGGATCGAACTGGTTTCAAGTGTGGACAGGTTCTTCGTACACGACAGCATCTGAATTCGCGCCACTTCGACACCTGTGGTCTCTTGCGGTAGAAGAGCAGTTCTACATCATTTGGCCTGTTGTTATGTATGTGCTGCTCCGTCGACTCGGCAGCAAAACACTGCCAGTTATTGGGCTTTTCTTCACTGCACTGGCTGCTGCGGTTGCTGTGTATACCGCAGTGGTCTTTCGCGCGGGCCCCATAAATACGCAAGCAAAGACACCGGATCAATACATGGAACTGTTTGGTCGCACGGTGTTGCGTACAGATTTCTTGTATCTCGGCACCCTCACACGTGCCACCGGCTTGTTGTTGGGTGCAGCACTCGCAACTTTGTGGCGACCATGGGCCATACGCCGTGGTCGCGCAGGGTCGAATGCAAACGGACTCGATGTCTTGGGCGTTCTTGCTATTGCGTCGCTTGCATGGATGTGCTGGAAGTTCCGCGAAGTAGTTCTTGTTGAGAATGTGGGAACCGAGGCCTACGCATTGTTGTATCGCGGTGGTCTTGTGCTTGTGGGTATTGCCACCATGGTTGCCATTGCAACGGTCACACACCCGCGTTCGCGTCTTGGTAAGTACGTGGTGGGAACACCGGTGCTGGTGTG
>CAIVDG010000165.1 GCA_903904615.1 uncultured Acidimicrobiaceae bacterium
GATCTCACACAGCAATGTTTGTGATGCGTGCTTCATGATGATGGTGT
This sequence comes from uncultured Acidimicrobiaceae bacterium, assembly GCA_903904615.1. Lineage (GTDB taxonomy): Bacteria > Actinomycetota > Acidimicrobiia > Acidimicrobiales > Ilumatobacteraceae > UBA2093. Next base: position 48 of record CAIVDG010000165.1, read on the forward strand.
TTCCCGCGAGTAACGCAGGTACAAGTGAGTTGATGGCTGTGAGGTACGGGTAATTCCACGGTGCAACAATTAACACAGTTCCCACAGGTTCGCGGCGAATGAACTTGGTGAATCCTTCAGTTTGAGGAACCGAAATGTCTTCAAGATTCTCAGAGGCAATGCTCATCATGTGGCGCGCGCGTTCTTGAGCACCACGCAGAATTTCATTTGGTGTGTAGCGAAGAGGTCGACCCATTTGCAGAGTGATCTCGCGTGCAATGTCGTCCACATGTGTTTCAAGCCATGCAACCATTGCTTCACATAAAGCGCTGCGTTCTGCCACAGATGTGTTTCGCCACTGTTGTTGCGCGGCAGCCGCCTGTGACAACACACGCTCTACGTGTGCATCGTTGGCAAGCTCACGCTCTGCAACAACAGAGCCGTCTATGGGGGAGTAGATGGTGTGTACGACTGTCACGATGTAACAGTCTGCTACGCAAACGGTTACGCGGGCACTATGGCGCGACGCACGGGGCGGTCCCAGCCTGGTTGGCCGGTGGGCTTGGGGCTTGGCCACAAGCCAGGTCCCATTTCCAAAATGCCGTGGTGCGTGGAGTAATCACCCATGAGGTTCAAGAACGGCACAGCATCGAATTGCTCTGGGCCAAGAACACCAGTGCCTTTCCATGATCCATTCGCCAAGAGCTCAAGTGCAATAACCGGGCACACTGCTGTTTGCCACAACACCGCTTGTGAACCCCATTCGCGCATTGTGGTCTCGTTGTCGGCCACGTGGTACAGGTACACCTCGCGTGGCTTGCCATCGGCAATACCGCGCACCCAGGTACCTGCACACGTTTTGCCGTGCATGAGGTGGCCTAACTTTGCAGGGTTAGGTAGTACTGCGGCAAGAACATCTCGTGGCGCAACTGCAACGTCACCCACACGAATTTTTTCGGTGCTGTCCAAACCGAGGTAGGCGAAAGTTTTCAGCCAGTCAATGAACTCGGCACCAAGTCCGTATTTGAACGTGACGCGTTGGCAGTCGACACCGCGCGGAATAAGAAGAACTTCTTCGTGCTCTACGTTCACGCATTCCACGGGGCCAATGCCGGCGGGGAAGTGGAACACTTCGGGTTCGCTGAAACAGTCGGTGGTGTACAAACCACGTTCTTTTTCCCACACAATTGGCGGGTTCAAGCATTCTTCAATTGTTGTCCAAATGGAAAATGTTGGTGCAAAGTCGAAACCGTCAATAGACAGGTTTGATCCGTCGCGTACGCCAATTTCGTGTACTTCGTCGAAGATGTGATCTGCTGCGTAACGCGCGAACACGTCGCTCAGGCCTGGTTCCACACCCATTCCAACAAGTGCGAGGATTCCACGTTCTTTCCATGTGTCGTGTGCATTGAGTTGGTCTTCGCCAAGCGGTGTCCCCACTTGGTTGTAGGGGTCTGTGGGGTGAGGTGTGCTGAGGTTCATGGCCATGTCCATGTAGCCGCACTTGGCTTGATAACACGCTTCAAAGATTGATTCGTTAAAGCGCGGATCACATGCGTTCACCACAACATCGGCTTTTGTTTTCTCAATGAGAGCAACAAGTTGCTTTACATTGCCAGCATCTACAACTTCTGCGGAGAACTTTCCGGGGTCATCCAACTCGGCGATGGCTTGTTCAGCACGCTCCCGAGAAATGTCGGCCAACACAAAGGAGTCGAAAAAACTCCTCGTTTCGGCAATAGAGGCCATTGAGGCCCCAACTCCACCAGCTCCTACGACGAGGATTTTCATTGTTCTCACGGCTCCGGACACGCGTACGTGTCGATTTGGTTACTTGGTGTCAGGTTATCTCAGTCGAGGTAAGAGTTCTGTTCACGCAAATACTCATCGAGTTGTGTGATGAATTCTGTTTGAGACCCCGTTTCGGGGCCAGCCATGGGGCGATGATTTCTCACGTGGCTGAGAGCCTCGGCCATTTCCATACCCAGCAACATAAGAACAGCTGTTGCGGTAGTACCCGCACGCCCAATTCCTGCAGCACAGTGCACCAGAACATTGTGGCTGTTACAGACTTTGTCGGCCACTAATTCCACAAACTCGAGAGCGCCGTCAAGTGAGGGGTAGGTGAGATCGGGGATGGGGAACCAGAGGCCCGCCGTGCCCACATTGTCTCTGTGCCATGCGATGTACGAGTCGTAGCGGTCCTTTAATTCGTGCTCTTCTACGAGACACACCACTGTTCCAATGTTGTGACGCTCGCGGACTTCGTCGGCACTGGGTGCCACATAATGCTTCCCGCAGAGCCACAAAGACCCCACTGCACTTGGTACGGGAATCTCGTGAATTCCACCATCGGTATTGAACGGAGTAGTCACTTGGAGAACCGTAGTTCGGTGGCCGCGTGGAAAGATGTTGTTATGGCGTTGCCCGTTGTAGGACA
>CAIVDG010000166.1 GCA_903904615.1 uncultured Acidimicrobiaceae bacterium
CGAGTGAATCGTACCGAGCGGTTCTGTCCGCCGTTGTTGGTGCGGCCGCCGGCCTCGGGGGCCGCTGGTGGCAACGCACACGCCCATTGCCACACGAGATCCACTTGTGACTTCAGCGAATGCATGTCTCCTGAGTTATCGATGACCTTGTCGGCAATTTCTAGGCGTTTTTCACGTGATGCCTGTTTGGCAATGCGTGCTCGAGCATCTTCTTCGTTCATTGAGCGAAAGTTGACTAAGCGCTCAATCGCTAGTTCAACCGGAACATCAACCACAATGACACCGCAGAGACCTTTGCGTGGATTCTCTGCGAGTAACGGAATGTCCAGGACCACAACCTTGTGTTTCTTCAACGCTGGCACTACACGGCACCACCAAGGGCTCTTGTCGGCCTCTTTCATTCGCCTGTCCATCTCGGCGGCGACTGCTGGATGAACGATCTTGTTGAGATCCTTCAGTGCCTCGGGGTCTGAGAATGCAATTGCCGCAAGTGCAGCTCTATCTAGTGAGCCATCGCTCGAAATGATGGAATCACCAAAGCGTTCGGCGAGAACCTTGAGTAGCGGTGCACCGGTGGATTGAAGTTCACGAGTGATGGCGTCGGCATCAATGATGACGGCTCCGTGCTCGGCGAGCAACGAAGACACCGTGGATTTACCCGATCCAATCCCACCGGTCAGGCCCAGAAGGATCACGAGATCACGCCTTATTCAGCAGTAGATGCTTCGGCGCCGGCTTCGCCAGGCTGACCGTATTCCTTGTAGTACTCAGCCCAAGCAGCTTCGCGTTCGGTGTCGTCTCCGCCCACCCAGTTGCCATGCTCGTCCACCTGGAATTGACCTTGGTACTCAGCTGCAAGTTCGCCACCTTCGGCGGCCTGCTTGATGGAGATAGAAATACGACGACGTGCGAGGTCGAGATCGATGATCTTGACCCACAACTCTTCGCCTGGAGCAACAACTTGCTCTGCAGCTTCCACGTGGTGTGCAGACATTTCTGAAATGTGTACGAGACCTTCAATGCCGTCGCCCACTTGTACGAATGCACCGAAAGGAACAAGCTTGGTAACGCGACCGTAGACAAGTTGACCAACTTCGTGGCTGTTTGCAAACTCTTGCCATGGGTCTTGCTGTGTTGCCTTCAAAGAGAGGCTGATGCGCTCGCGGCTGAAGTCGACATCGAGAACCTGAACAGTTACTTCGTCGCCAATCTGAACCACTTGTGATGGGTGTTCAACATGCTTCCATGACAACTCAGACACGTGAATGAGTCCGTCCATGCCGCCGAGGTCTACGAATGCGCCGAATGCAACAACCGACGACACCTTGCCGTGACGAATCTCGCCAGACTTGAGGTTGTTGAGGAAGTCGTCGCGAGTTTCCTTTTGGTTCTCTTCCAAGAATCCGCGACGAGACAACACAACGTTGTTGCGGTTGCGGTCGAGTTCGATGATCTTTGCGTCGATGACCTGGCCGATGTATGGCTGAAGGTCGCGCACGCGGCGAAGTTCTACAAGTGATGCAGGCAAGAATCCACGAAGGCCGATGTCGACGATGAGTCCACCCTTGACAACTTCGATGACGGTTCCATGTACAACGCCGTCGTTTTCCTTCTTGCGCTCAATTTCGCCCCAGGCTTTTTCGTACTGAGCACGCTTCTTCGAAAGAACAAGACGTCCTTCTTTGTCTTCAAGAGTAAGAACAAGCGCTTCAATCTTTTCGCCGAGTGCCACAACGTCGTGCGGATTGACATCGTTCTTGATTGCCAGTTCGCGCGTTGGGATAACACCCTCGGTCTTGTATCCGAATTCGAGCAACACTCCGTCGCGGTCGATCTTGACGACGGTGCCAGTAACAAGCTGACCGTCTTTGAGTTCCACCATGGTGCCATCGATGGCATCTGCGAAGCTGGTGGAGAGATCACGTTCTGTGATTTGGCGAGGTGTGTAATTACCTTCCGCGTCGAATGTTCCCATTGGGGCGGAAGTAAGAGTTGCGTCGGACAAGGATGTGGTCTTTCGAGATGGATAAATACGTATCGGTGGGGACCTAAAGGTCACCCTCCCGTCGGAAGGGCGAAGCAAACGCTACCACCAGAAACTCTGAACTCTCAGTGGTGGC
>CAIVDG010000167.1 GCA_903904615.1 uncultured Acidimicrobiaceae bacterium
AGTGCCCATCCGAGTCGAACCGTGACAACGACGAGGCGTTTCAGAGGTGGAAGTTTGCGAGCGCGAATAAGTCGTGGCACTTCGGCCTGTGCTTGATCGCGAAGAACGACTGCAACACGTGACCACGAAATGGAGTCTCTGTCCAGATTCCAAGGGCCAGACTCTGAAAAGTTGCCCCATTCAAGGTCAATTGCCGTATTCGTCACTTCGTCAGTCTGCCGTTCGCATTCGGGAACGATGGGCGACATAGGACACAATGAAGGTGGGAATAAGGAGGGGCAATGACTCACGGTCCATTACACGGGGTGAAGGTAGTTGAAATGGGCGTGTGGGTCGCTGGTCCCGCAGTCACCGGAGTGATGGCGGACTGGGGCGCCGATGTCATCAAGGTAGAGCCGCCAACTGGTGACCCGCAGCGTGCAGTGTTTGGCGCACTTGGCGTCGCCGATCAACAAGGCGTTCCGCCTTTTGAAATCGATAATCGAGGCAAGCGCTCCGTTGTCCTCGACCTTCGTCAGTCCGACGACATGGACACCATGATGTCGTTACTTGCTGATGCGGATGTCTTCGTGACCAATGTTCGTCCAGCTGGACTCGCGCGTTTAGGGCTTGATGCAGACTCGTTGACTCAGAAGTTCCCCCGCCTGATTTACGGAATCATTACCGGATACGGACTGTCGGGGCCAGACGTAGACAGAGCTGGCTACGACATTGGTGCGTTCTGGTCTCGTTCGGGTATTGCCCACACAACCGTTGCGCCCGATGAATTACCACCTGCTCTTCGTAGTGGTCAAGGTGATCACACCACAGGTCTTGCGCTCGCCTCTGGAATCATGGCGGCGCTCTTCGATCGCGAACGCACGGGCAAAGGTCGTTTTGTTTCCACAAGTTTGTTGCGCACCGGTATGTACACATTGGGATGGGACATTGGTGTGTATCTCCGGTACGGAAAGCGTCAGAGCACGAAAACAAACCGCGCGAACCCTGCGCCACAAATGAACTGTTATCGCTGCTCAGACGGACGAGCTTTTTGGCTTCTTGGTCTTGAAGCAGACAGACACTTCCCCGGAATGTTGAAGGCCATTGGTCGTGAAGAGTTGGCAAACGTGGAGAACTTCAAGAATGCGAGAGCTCGTTCAATTAATGCTGCTGAGTTCACTGCTGTTCTGGATGACCACTTTTCAACAAACACGTACGAATACTGGACGTCTCAGTTCGATGCGCACGATGTGTGGTGGGCTCCATTGAACTCCATTGCCGATGTTGTGGCAGACCCACAAGCCATTGCTGCCGGAGCGTTTGTTGACATGACGCCGCAGCCAGGTGAAGCGCCGTATAGGGCGGTGAATTCTCCGGTGGACTTCAGCGGTTATTCACCAACGTATGGCCCTGTTCCGAAACTGGGCGAACACGAACCACGGTGGTGATTCACTCTTCCCAACCGTCGTAATCGTCTTCGGTGTCCCACTCGCCGTCGGGACCGTAATCGCAGTAGTCAGCAAGATCATCGTTGTTGCCCTCGTCGTACAGCTCTTCTGCCTCGTCACAGTCAATGTCATCAACTGCGGATGGCGCGGAGGAAGGCTTGTTTTCTGACGTAACAGTGTCGTTTGTGGGAACAGTTGACGATGAGGCTGAGTCTTCAGCGGTGGCGATGCTGGTAGTGGTGACCGGCACGGATGAATCTGTGACATCGGTGGGGGTTGAGATGGCTTCAACACAGGCGGCACAGAGAATGACGAGAGTTGACGCGTAAATGAGAAACCGTTTCATTGCCTAATGGTTACCTCAGCCGTGTGTCAGTCAAGACGTGGGTCGCGTCCCCAGATGGAATGAAGAACTTCATCTGTGTATTCGGGGCGACACACAATGAAATCGGGAAGCCATGTGTCTGCTTCGTTGTATTCAATAGGTGACCCGTCGATACGGCTCACATGAAGCCCTGCAGCTTGCGCTACAGCAGCAGGTGCCGCGGTGTCCCACTGATGCATACCGCCATCGTGAACGTAGATGTCTGCTTCTCCCATAATGATGGACATTGCCTTTGCGCCAGCGCTTCCTAGACGGAACGCGTCGCAGTCCATGTTTTCAATAACAAGAATCGCCGCATACGGTGCACGATTGCGTGATGTCACCAGGCGCGGTTTCAGTCCTTCTTTCGGAGGAAGTTGAGGCGCTGGATCGGTGGAGAAAACAGTGTCGATGCTTGGGAGCGACACTGCACCTGCTGTGAGTGCGGTCTTTTCCCACAACGCAATGTGCACTGCCCAGTCTGAGCGGCCCTCACCGTATTCATTGGTGCCATCGAGTGGGTCAACAATCCATACACGGTCTGCATGCACACGTGTTCGGTCATCGTGTCCTTCTTCGGACAGCACCGAATCTCCGGGACGGACAGCACGAAACGCATCCATGAGGAAATGATGAGCGAGTAAGTCGCCCGAGTCTTTCAGTTGCCAGACAGAAACATTTCCACGATCGATGAGTTGTTCGCGATGCTGCACTAAGAGCGTGCCGACATGTTGCGCGAGCACTGTGGCGAATTCAGCGTCGGATAATCCTTTCCAGGACTCAAACAACGCGTCGTTGGTCACTGTTGCCCGCGAGCTAACTGAATGGTGTCGCGCAGTAGTGCTCGTACTTCGTTCTCATCGGCGCCTGCACTCACAAGTTGCTGAACGCGTTGTTCAACTTGTTCCGCAAGAACGTCGTTGAATGCGTCGATTCGCCGTGTTGACGTAACCGAGGAAACAGCAATCAAAATAAGCGCGGCAACTGCGGTAATCATTCCGAATGTCAGCACCCACCCTTCGTTGTTTCCACGAATGGAAGACACAATGATGGCGGGAATGCCGGCAAGGAAGAGGCCGAAACAGGTGAACTTGATGAGCTTCAACGACACGACGATTACCTAGACAGTGGCTTGTACTTAATACGGTGTGGTTGTTCTGCCGCAGAACCAAGTTCCTTGCGTCGCCACGATTCGTATTCGCTGAAGTTTCCTTCAAACCAACGCACTTGGCTGTCGCCTTCGAATGCAAGAACATGAGTGGCAATTCGGTCGAGGAACCAACGGTCGTGGCTGATGACCACCGCACAACCAGGGAACTGCTCGAGAGCGTCTTCCAAAGCGCGCAGTGTGTCAACGTCCAAGTCGTTAGTTGGTTCGTCCAGCAGTAGAACGTTGCCGCCACGCTTCAGCACTTTGGCCAAATGCACTCGGTTGCGTTCTCCACCAGAGAGGTCACCCACAAGTTTTTGTTGGTCGGCACCCTTGAAGTTGAAACTTGCTACGTAGGCGCGACCATGAATTTCACGACCGCCGACCTTCATGTGTTCAACACCTTCGGTGATTTCTTCGTACACGCTCTTTGCTGGGTCGAGTGAGTCGCGGTTCTGGTCGACGTAGCTCAGTTGAACTGTGTCACCCACGGTGATGGTGCCAGAGTCCGGTGCTTGTTGGCCCGTGAGCATGGCAAACAGGGTGGACTTACCCGCACCGTTTGGTCCGATGATTCCGACGATTCCTGCCGGCGGCAGCGAAAACGAAAGATCTTCAATGAGAAGTCGGTCGCCGAAACCTTTTGACAGGTTCTCCACTTTGATGACGTTGTCGCCAAGGCGAGGGCCAGCGGGAATATTGATTTCCAATTTGTCTGGTCCGCGTTCAGCAGCCATTGCTTCGGCATGCAATTTGTCGTACGCAGCGAGTCGTGCCTTACCTTTTGCTTGGCGTGCCTTGGGCGACATCTTCACCCATTCCAATTCGCGTTGCAATGTGCGTTGACGGTTGTCGCTCTGCTTGTCTTCGGCCTCTAGTCGTGCTTGCTTCTGTTCGAGCCACGATGAGTAGTTGCCTTCGAATGGGAAGCCGCGTCCGCGATCGAGTTCAAGAATCCACTTTGCAACATTGTCCAAGAAATAGCGGTCGTGGGTAATGGCCACAACTGTTCCGGGGTATTCCTTCAAGAATCGTTCCAGCCAGTCCACGCTTTCTGCGTCCAAGTGGTTGGTGGGTTCGTCTAACAGCAACAAGTCGGGACGAGACAACAAAAGACGACACAACGCAACACGGCGTCGCTCACCACCGGACAACGTGGTGACGTCGGCATCGTTTGGTGGGCATCGCAATGCGTCCATGGCAATTTCAACGTTGCGGTCAAGGCTCCATGCGTCGGCGGCAGCAATTTTGTCTTCCAGTTCTGCCTGGAGTGCGCCCACCTTTTCGTAGTCGGCATCGGGGTCACCCCACATCGCCATCACTTCTTCGTAGCGGGCCAACATGTCGCGAATGGGGGCCACGCCGTCCATGACGTTTTCTAAGACATTCTTTGTGGAGTCGAGTTGGGGCTCTTGGTCAAGGAGGCCTACCGTGAAACCTGGGGTGAGGCGGGCTTCGCCCGAGTAGCCGTCGTCGAGGCCAGCCATGATGCGCAACAGGCTGGACTTACCGCTGCCATTCGAGCCAATGACGCCGATTTTGGCGCCTGGATAGAAGGAGAGCGAGATGTTCTCGAGGATGGTGCGGTCGGGAGGGTAGAACCTCGCCAGTTTGTAACAGGTATAGATGAACTCGTGGGCCATGGTGTCTCTGAGGTTAGTTGGGGACAGTTGATTCCACCCTTCCCGTGCGCTGTCGGGGTAACTTGACCACTGCGCCCATACGGGCCCTACTTAAGGGGAAAGATCACATGAACGCAGCTTCATTGTTCGACCAAAACGCCATAGGGAACTTCTGGTTCCGTTACTTGCATGTTCTTGCAGGTGTTGCGTGGATTGGTCTCTTGTACTACTTCAACTTCGTCCAGGTTCCAGGCTTGGCCGCCTATGGCGATGAAGGCAAAGCACGCAACATCACCATCACTCAGATAGCAACTCGCGCGTTGTGGTGGTTCCGCTGGGCAGCCATTGCCACCTTGGCAACGGGCATCTTGATTACCGCTGTGGTTCCTGACTACATGCAAGATTTCATGAATCATGCTGGAGACGATCCTACGAACGCGAAGAATGCGGCGATTTCCGTCGGAATGATTTTGGGAATCACTATGGCGGCGAACGTCTGGATGGTTATCTGGAAGAACCAGAAAGTCGTGATCGCAAATGCGACCAATGTTTTGAATGGAGGCGAAGCAAATCCCGACGCAGCAACCGCTGGCCGTCGCGCAATGCTTGCTTCACGTCAGAACATGATTTTCTCGGTATCGATGTTGTTCTTCATGGTGGGTGCCGCTCACTACTACCCAGAAGCCATGTTCGCGGCTACACCTGGTGAAGCCAATACCTTCGTCATTATCTCTGTGGTGCTCGGTGCATTGTTCCAACTCAACGCTCTTGGCAAGTTCGGTGGAATTAAGGCAGGAAATAAGGCACTTGTTCCATACGAGAGCCATAAGAACGCCATCATCACGAGTGTTGGTCTGTGGATCGTGCTGTTTGTTCTCAGCATCATCATCATGGGCGCATAACGAATTTTCGAAAAAGAAAAAGGGCCACCCCGAGAGGGGTGGCCCTTTGACATTTACTGTGGAAGGTAAAGACTTATTCGACGGTGAGACTGGCGCGCATATTGTTGTGACCAGGGACATCACAAATGAGCGTGTACGTACCAGCGTCGAGCGCGATGGTTCCCGAATCGGCGTCACCCTTGCTTGCAACCACCAACTTGAACGTGCCGATTTTGGTGTCTTCTTTGGCAACAATCAGCGTGTGGCGCATTGAGTCTTCGTTGACGTAACTGATGTCGATATCACCTGCTGGAATTGGGCCGTATTCCGTTGCGTCGAATCGAAGCCCAGAGACCGCCTTCACAACAAGGTCGCCGGCCGGAATGGTCACTGGAGGTTCACTTGATCCAGATCCTGCACACGCTGTCAGAGCGATGGCAAGGCCTGCGGTGAGGGGGAGAAAACGTTTCATGAGACCGAATTTACTCCCCGAGGCCCCCTAAAGAGACGGCTGGGGCATGCCTGACAAGTACCATTCGTCACGCGGACAATGGCGTCCGTGGTGCCTAGCCCAGGTACCCCACCGCCCCTCGGGGCAACGATCTGAGGCGACAACATGGCTGACTTAGCTGACCGCA
>CAIVDG010000168.1 GCA_903904615.1 uncultured Acidimicrobiaceae bacterium
ATTTCTTGGTGACTGGTTCACATTTGTAGCAATGGCCGGACTCGTCGAAGACGCCACGAACTCTCGGTTTCTTGTCTCGCTTGTTCTCGTCTCAATGACCATTCCTGGTCTCTTCATGTCCCCGATTGCAGGTTCATTCGCGGACAGATTTGACCGACGACGCATTCTGGTTGTGGTGTCCTCGCTTCAGGCATTGTCTGCCGCGTTGATGTTGCTTCATTCATCGGCGGGTATCTGGATTCTGTTCGTTGCTCAATGTTCGATTGCCGGTCTTGCATCATTCGTCAGCCCAGCCACGGGCGCAGCAATTCCGAACTTGGTCTCCAACGAAGATGATCTGCGAAAAGCAAACGCCTTGTTTGGAAGCACCTGGGGAATCATGCTCGCAATGGGTGCAGCACTGGGCGGAGTGTTCGCCAGTGTGTTCGGCAGAAACGCTGCATTTATTGCCGACATTGTGTCGTTTATTGTTGCCGCAATTTTGTTCGCACGAGTACGCACTGCAATGCAAAGTCACGAAACAAAAACTGCTCAATCACGACGCGCGCGACCCTTAGCCGACATGAAAGAAGCATTCCATGTTGCTCGTGGCGACAAAGTCATTCTCGCCTTGTTGTGTTCCAAGATGACATTCGCCGTAGGGGCAGGAATTGTTAGTCAACTTGCGGTCTTGGCAAGCAACGCTTTCAACGCGGGAGATTCGGGGCGTGGTCTACTTATCGGTGTTCGTGGTGTGGGTTCTGGTCTTGGTCCCATCATCGGTGCCCGAATTGCCGGACGAGACATGGCGAAGTTGCTTCGTGTCTGTGGCGTCGCCGGACTCCTGTTCAGCCTGTGCTACTTCTGCGCCGCATTAAGCCCCGCGCTTGGCATTGCTGCCGTGTTTGTTGCTCTTGCCCATCTCAGCGGTGGAGCGCAATGGACTTTGTCCACGTTGGGTCTTCAGATTCAGTCACCAGACCACGTGCGTGGACGCGTCCTTGCTGGCGACATGGCGTTAGTGAACATGATGATCGGGCTCACCAGCATCCTTGCTGGCCTTACCTCCGAAGCATTTGGCGTACGGCCCGCAATCATCGTGTTTGCGTGCGCAGCTGCCTGCGCGTCTGTGACGTACTTATTGGCGACCGCGGGAATTAGGCGGCGTCTGCGCACTGTGTAGCGGTGCGCACCAAGCGTGAACGGCGTGGGTCTTCGTCGTACACGGTCATCATGGTGTTCATCACATACGAAAAACCCATGTTGCGATGTGGATCACCGAACGAAACAGAACCGCCTGCCCCATTGTGTCCGAACGCGCCGGGCCCAGAGAACAATGAACGGTCACAATGCAACATGAAGCCCATGGCAAATACTGTCTCTGAAATAAGCACAACGTCCATCTCGCCAGCAGGAGTATTGCTTGTAGTGGCGCGTTCGCGTACTGGGTCATTCAGTAATCGCACACCATCAACTTCTCCTACAGCCGCCGCGTAAATTCGCGCGAGCGACCGAGCATTACCAATGCCATTTGCACCAGGGACTTCTGCGGCGTGGACTTCCGCCTTATTGAATGCTCCGGGTCCGAATGCACCGTTTAACCCGAGCGCCTCTGAACCCTTAGTTCCGGGAGCACTTCGTTCCATCATGATGCGCGCAATGTCGGGCGGAAACTTTGGAATGGGATGTGCCATCAAACGTGCAACGCGCGGCTCTAGTTCGGCGGGTAAGCCAATATGAAAATCAGCACCGAGTGGCGAGGCGATGTGATCACGCACAAAGGTTCCGATGCTCTTTCCTGTGACGCGACGAATAAGTTCGCCCGCCAACCAACCAAAGGTGATGGCGTGATATCCGTGAGTGGAATCAATAGGAAAACGTGGCGCAGTATTTGCAAGTCGCTGCGTGACGGTGTCCCAATGAAGCGCCTCTTCAAGAGTGATGGGGCCATCAACCGTGTACAAGCCTGCACGATGCGATAACAACTGAGCAACTGTCACCGTGTTTTTGCCATGTGTTGCGAACTCGGGCCAATACGTCACTACTCGCTCGGAATAATCAAGCAGACCCTGTTCCACGCACATGGCAATTGCCAACGACGTGATTCCCTTCGTTGTGGAGAACACAACCTGAAGAGAATCTTCGCCATATGGTTCGGTGTGGTCTTTATCGCGCCATCCACCCATCAGGTCAACAACGCACTCACCACGGTGATACACGGCAACACCGGCGCCGTGTTCCTCTCCCTTTTCAAATCCTTCAAGGAATGCGTCGCGTACTGGCTCCCAACCGGAAGCAACACGGTCAACTGTGAGGATGCTCATGATCAGGCGTCGACGATTGCGCGAAGCTTCTCAATCTGACCCACTGGGTCTGGTCCAACTGGGTTCACTGACAACACAGTAACTCCGGCTTCTTTGAATGCGGCGATGCGATCGCGGATGAATCCGGTGCTTCCCACCAAGTTTGCATTCATGATCCACTCGCCAGGAATTGCAGCAGCTGCTTCTTCCTTCTTGCCATCCAAGTAGAGGTCTTGAATTTCTACTGCCTCTTTTTCAAAGCCATAGTCACGACATACGTCGTTGTAGAAGTTCTTGCCTCGTGCACCCATTCCACCGACGTACAACGCCATGTTTGGACGTGCGAAGTCGAGAATCTTGGTTTGTGCTTCACCCGTGAGTGAATCGTCAATAGCCAACATGCCACCAGCGGAGATCTCGAGACGTGGGCGATTCGGGTCACGCTTTGCAAGACCTGCCTTCAATTGGTCTCCCCATACGTTGTGATAGCGCTCTGGGTAGAACATGATGGGCAGCCAGCCATCTGCCATTTCAGCAGTTGCTTCAACGCTCTTGTCCTTCAACGACGCCCACCAAATGGGGATGTCTTTGCGCACTGGGTGGTTGATGATTTTGAGTGCTTTACCCAAACCAGTTCCTTGGCCTTCGGGCAGTGGAATCTGAACGGTCTTGCCGTCGTACTGCAATGGTGCCTCGCGTGCCCATACATTGCGACACACTTCGATGTATTCCTTAATGCGCTGCATTGGCTTTTCATACGGAACGCCATGGAAACCTTCGATGACCTGTGGACCAGATGCTCCGAGACCCAAGATGAAGCGGCCGTCGCTGACATAGTCACAACCAGCTGCGGTCATTGCCATCAGGGCTGCGGTACGCGTGTACACATTCACAATGCCCGTGCCGATTTCAATGCGATCGGTCTTTGCCGCGATGTAGCCAACTTGTGAAATTGCATCGAAGCTGTATGCCTCTGCGATCCACACCTGGTCGAGGCCAGCCTTTTCCAGTTCAACAACGCGATTCACCGCTTCTTTGAATCCGCCCGAATATCCGAGACCCATTGACAGCTTCATAGCTTCTCCTCTTTAGATGGTGCCTCAACCCTATTCCCCCATCCCCAATCCCCACGAACGGAGGTGCCAATTGCCCCAGGCGGTGCGACACTGTTCATGTGGCAATTTCCCCAACATCGTCCTTCGTCACCCTGCGCGACGGAGTTTCTCTGCGGGTTCTGCAATGGACATCAGTCGCCGATTCCCCAGGAATGCCGCTGCTATTGATTCACGGGCTGGCGTCAAACGCACGATTGTGGGATGGTCCAGCACGGATCCTTGCGTCCATGGGTCACGCGGTCACAGCGGTCGATCTTCGGGGACACGGATTCAGCGACAAACCCGACATCGGGTATGCCATGCACGAAGTTGCTGACGACATCTGCGATGTCCTTACCCAACTACCCGGGTATTCATCGGCTCGCAAGCCACTGCTCCTTGGTCAGTCCTGGGGCGGAAACATCGTGGTGGAATGCGCGTATCGCCATGCCGATCGCATCAGCGGAATCGTTGCTGTCGACGGTGGCACAATCGAATTGGCACACGCGTTCCCCGAGTGGGAAGAATGCTCGCGCACGCTTCGGCCGCCAGCATTAGAAGGAATGAAATACGAACGTCTCCGTTCGTACATTCGCGCAGCGCACCCCGATTGGAGCGAAGAAGCCATCAACGGCCAAATGCACAACATGGAACAGTTAGAAGATGGCAC
>CAIVDG010000169.1 GCA_903904615.1 uncultured Acidimicrobiaceae bacterium
CACGAAGCAGTTGAACTTCGTGACGGTGGCTCGCGATACCTAGGCAAAGGTGTTGGTCGTGCAGTCGACAATGTGAACCAGCTCATCACCACCGCAGTCATTGGTATGGACGCCACAGATCAGCGCGCACTCGACGCAGCACTCATCGATCTTGACGGAACAGAGAACAAGTCGAAACTGGGTGCAAATGCAATGCTTGGCACCAGCCTTGCCGTGGCTCACGCAGCCGCTGCTGAACTAGAACTGCCGCTCTACCGCGCCGTTGGTGGACCACACGCACATGTGCTTCCTGTTCCCATGATGAACGTCATCAATGGTGGCGCCCATGCCGACAACAACGTCGACCTTCAAGAGTTCATGATCATGCCCGTGGGTGCACCAAGCTTTCGTGAAGCACTCCGCTGGGGAGTCGAGACGTATCACACTTTGAAGAAAGTTCTTCACGATCGCGGACTCTCCACTGCAGTTGGTGATGAGGGTGGATTCGCACCAAACCTCTCCAGCAACGAAGACGCCGTTGCAGTTCTGGTGGAAGCAATTGAAAAGGCCGGCTACGCACCAGGTAAAGACATTGCCATTGCCCTCGACCCCGCAATGAGCGAGCTGTATCGCGACGGCGCCTACCACCTCTCTGGTGAAGGCAAAGTGTTGTCAGCCGGACAAATGGTGGAATGGTGGACATCGCTTGTTGACCGCTACCCCATTGTCAGCATTGAAGATGGAATGGCCGAGGACGACTGGGACGGTTGGTCACAACTCACCAGCGCACTTGGTAGCCGCATTCAACTTGTCGGCGACGACCTCTTCGTCACCAATGCACGTCGTTTACAAATGGGAATCGATCGCAATGTTGGAAACAGTGTTCTTGTGAAGGTGAACCAAATTGGCACACTCAGTGAAACACTCGACACAGTTGAACTTGCAACGCGACATTCCTACACAAGCGTCATGAGCCATCGCAGTGGCGAAACCGAGGACAGCACCATTGCCGACTTGGCCGTTGCAACAAACTGTGGCCAAATCAAAACTGGCGCACCTGCGCGCAGCGACAGAGTTGCCAAGTACAACCAGTTGTTGCGTATTGAAGAAATGCTCGGAGACTCCGCTCGCTTCCGCGGTCGCTCCGCACTCGCACCGCTTCGCTAAACGAACATCCGTTCGTGTGCCACGATTCAGCGGCACATACACGGCACAATGGATGCGTGGCACCCCGCACGAAATCTTCTGTCTCCCGCGTAAAAGAGCGCACACAAGAGATCACCCGCGCCATCGCTGAACCCACGCCAAAAGATGCTCGTATCGGCCGCAGTCGAGGCACCAAAGCCATTGTTCGTACAGGCGGACTTCTTGTGGGTCTTGCCGCCATGTTCGCGCTGTTCATCATTCCCGTTACCGATTTCATTGAACAGCGCGAGGCATTAGCCAAAAAGACCGCTGAATTTGATGCGCTTGCCGATGCAAACGAAGAACTCCAGAACGAAGTCAACGACCTGTCCACTCCAGAGGGCATCCGCAATGCTGCGCGAACCCAATTGGGCTATGTGCTTCCAGGAGAACAAAAACTCTCCTTCGCCAAGACTCCCCTTCTCCCCACCGCCCTGCCGGCTCAGTGGCCCTACACCATGATCTCCAGCATCGTGGCAGTGCGTACCGAAGCCGTTGCGGGCTCGGGTTCAGCACTTCAATCACATCTCCCGTAGTCGGGCTCGCCCCGCTTTCGGTCACCACCCCAATGGGTAGGTAGTGTCTGCAGTACTACAGCGGTCACGCGACCAGGGGGAAAATCATGGGCGGAAGCATTCTTGGTAACCGAGTTCTCCGTAAGGAAGATCCGAAGTTTCTCACGACCGGAGGCGTCTACGTAGACGACATGCTGGACGAACCGTTGTTGGTCGGTTCCGTACATGTCACCTATGTACGCAGCTCCGTTGCACACGCAATCATCAACTCCATCGACACCAGCGATGCAGCGCAG
>CAIVDG010000170.1 GCA_903904615.1 uncultured Acidimicrobiaceae bacterium
CCCCTGAGAGTCAACTCCGACCGTGGACAACACGGGAACAAATCCATCGTGGAGCAATCCCTCAATTACATGAGGACGAACTTTCTCAATGTCCCCCACAAACCCCAGCGATGGGTCACGCGGCGTCACCTGCAATGTGCGTCCATCTTCGCCAGACAGGCCCACTGCGACATTTCCATGCGTGTTGATGGCGCTCACAATCTGTGGATTGACCTGGCCGTTCAACACCATTTGAACAACTTCCATTGTTGGCGCATCCGTCACGCGAAGACCGTTAGAGAACGATGACTCAATGTTGAGACGAGCCAACATGTCGTTGATCTGTGGTCCACCACCGTGCACCACCACAGGGCGAATGCCCACGGTATGCATTAACACGATGTCTTCGGCGAAGAGAGCGAGTGCGTCGTGGTCGGATGTACCAGCAAGAGCGTTACCGCCGTACTTCACAACCACGGTTCGACCAGCGAACCGACGAATGTATGGCAATGCTTCAACAAGAACCTGAGCTGTTGATAGTTCGCTCATGGGTACACACCTACTGAGTTCAATCCGAGATTTTCCGCGAGACCAAGGGCAACGTTCATTGACTGGACTGCCCCGCCTGATGCACCTTTGGCAATGTTGTCGAGTGCAGCGAGAACCATGACATAACCCGTCCGTTCGTCGTAGCGCGCTGTGATGTGAACACAGTTTGTACCAAGAGTTGCCTTGGTAGATGGGATTTGCGGACGAACAACAATGAATGGCTCGTCCTTGTAGAAAGTGGCAAGCGACGCAAGTAGCGACGCAGTAGTGGGAGCTGCGCCAGCAGGACGCGCGTAACACGTTGCGAGAATTCCTCGGTTCATCGGAGCTAGATGTGGTGTAAACAACACTTGAGCTCCGGTGACTTGCTCGATTTCTGGCGTGTGACGATGATCTAACAGTCCATAGGCAGTGAAGTCTTCATCAACCGTGGAAAACAGTGAGGCGTGTTTCAACGCACGACCTGCACCACTGACACCCGATGCAGCATCAACGATGACGCCGGTCTGCTGAACGATTCCTGAACGCACCAATGGAGTAAGCGCGAGCGATGCGGCCGTGACATAACACCCTGGCGTTGCAATTAGGGATGCGCCGACCAATTCACTGCGATACAGCTCGGGTAATCCGTACACGGCCTTCGCCAATAGTTCGGGTTGCGTGTGCGTAAAGCCGTACCACGTGGGATACAGAGATGCGTCTTTCAATCTGTAGGCCGCAGACAAGTCGATAATGCATCCGACCTTTCCCGTGAGTTGTGGAGCAATTTCCAGCGCCGCTTCGTGCGGGATACCCAAGAAAACGACATCGAGTCCAGCGAAGCGTTCGACGGAGAACTCCTCGAATACAAGATTCGGATAGGCCGCTGCCACCGATGGGTACAGGTGGCTGGCCAGAGTGCCGGCCTGGGAATCCCCCGTTGCCGCCACGACCTCTACCTCTGGATGTTGGGCACAGAGGCGCAACAGTTCTGCCCCCGTGTATCCAGATGCCCCAATGATTCCGACTTTCACCATAGATGTATTACTATACGACTCAGTGAATGATAATGCAATCATCTCCCCGCAGTCAGGGGCCCTCCTGGTGGCTCATCCCCTCATGGATAACCCCAACTTCCTGCGAACGGTCATCTTGTTGATCGCCCACGACGACTCAGAAGGGTCGATGGGGGTTGTCCTGAATCGGCCAGACCTGACATCACACCACGACTCTGACTCGCCGCTTCAACGGTGGATCCACTCGGCAGCACCGCCCTATTTCGACTTCATCGGTGGTCCCGTTGAAGAAACCGGGTTCATTTGCCTTCGACGTGATACGTCGACGACATCGGGAGTCGCATCTGTAGACATCGTGAGCGATTCA
>CAIVDG010000171.1 GCA_903904615.1 uncultured Acidimicrobiaceae bacterium
AATTGGTGGACTATCGCCGCTGAAGAAGCTCACCGAAGATCAGCGCGATGCGTTGCAACGAGAGCTTGATGCGATTCAACCAGGACACTTCCAGGTGTTTCTTGGCCTCAAGCACGCAACCCCTTTCGTAGAAGAAGCAGTCGCCGAAATTGTTCAGCAAGGCTTTACACGCATTGTGGGTCTTGTTCTTGCGCCGCACTATTCGTCTTATTCCATTGGTCAATACATGGGTCGCGTGCGCGAGGCCGCGGCACCACACGGTATTGAAGTCACTGGTGTCGAATCGTGGGCACGCAACGACGAGTTCATCGACTTTCTTGCCACGGACATGAAAAAGAAGTTGGCGTCACTCCCCGAGCGCACCAAAGTTCTCTTCACCGCCCACTCACTTCCCCAACGCATCATCGACGGCGGCGACCCGTACCCTGACGAACTTCGCGCAACCGCTGAATTGGTTGCCGAACGCGCTGGTCTCACGCGTTGGTCTCAGTGGTCCATTGCGTGGCAGTCAGCCGGACGCACACCAGAACCGTGGATTGGACCAGACATCCTTGAAGTGATCGACTCCATCGGCACCACACACACAAGTGAAGAACCCATTGATGGTGTTTTGGTGTCGGCGTGCGGTTTCGTGGCCGACCACCTTGAGGTGTTGTACGACCTCGACATCGAAGCTGCTCATCGTGCGGAAACTCATGGTCTTGCGTTTGCGCGGACCGCGTGCGTGAACGACGATGCGAAAGTGATGGCATCACTGGCGCGCATGGTGGCTAACGCGTGACACATGCTCGCCACGTCGTTGTGATTGGTGGCGGAGTCAGTGGACTCACCACTGCACTCACTCTGCTTGCCGATTCGCCAGAACCAGTGTCTGTCACCGTTCTCGATGCGCAACCCAGCGTTGGCGGTCTCATTCGAACATCTCCGTTTGCAGGTCTACCCGCCGTAGACGAAGGTGCCGATGCATTTCTCACCCGAGTGCCATGGGCGTCTCAATTGGCCAGCGAACTTGGTCTAGGTGCCGCACTAACATCTCCTACCGGAGCACACGCGTACGTATGGCATAACGGCATGCACACCATTCCCGGCGATCTTCTCCTAGGTGTTCCCGCAAAGGTTCGTTCATTTGCCACCACTCGCTTGATATCACCACGCGGCAAAGTACGCGCAGCACTAGAACCACTTCTTCCACGCACCACACCGAAAGATTCCATTGGCCACTATGTGCGTCGTCGTTTCGGCAACGAGGTACACGAACGCCTTGTGGACCCACTAGTCGGAAGCATCTACGCCGCCGACACGGACAACTTCTCGCTTGCAGCTGTTCCACAAATCGCCGCGCTCACATCGGAACGCAGCATGTTGATAGCTGCGGGTAAAGCTCGCAAGAACGCCTCTGCAAATGCAAATTCGTCATTGCCTATCTTCGGATCGCCGTTGAAGGGAATGGGCGCGCTCGTTGAGACGTTGGCTGAGAGAGTTGTCGCGCTCGGTGGAACCATTCGAACATCTGAAACAGTGGAAAGCATCGAGCGACACGGTTCTCACTACAACGTTCACACAACAAATCACACACTCCAGTGCGATGCAATAGCAGTGGCATCGCCGGCAAAGAAGAGCGCCGCTTTCATTCATACTGTTGATTCGCATGCCGCTTCTCTCTTGAAACAGTGGGATCACGCCTCTGTTGTTCTCATCACCCTCGCTGTCCCTGCAAAACAATGGCCATCGCACCTCACTGGTAGTGGTTACTTGGTGCCGAAACCAGACCAGCGCTGGGTGACTGCGGCATCGTTTGGCTCCAACAAATGGGCGCACTGGCGCCCTACCGATGGCTCGATGATTGTCCGAGTTTCACTGGGTCGCGATGGCCTCGATGTCATGCACTTCGATAACGAGAAATTGCTCAACCTCGCGCTTGCCGAT
>CAIVDG010000172.1 GCA_903904615.1 uncultured Acidimicrobiaceae bacterium
TCGCTGATGGAATCGAACTTCCCTGCAGAACTTGGTAACGCATACCGCGCTATGGAAAACCAAGGCAACCCATGGGGCATGAACCAGAACGATCGTGCCGATTGGGCAAAAGACCTCAACGTTGATGTTGTAGACCCTGGCGCTGCCTTCAACCACGAATACCTCTACTGGGTGGGTTGTGCCGGTTCGTTTGACGACAAGAACAAGAAGGTCACCCAAGCAATGGCCAAGTTGTTGGAGCGCGCAGGTGTGGACGTTGCAATTCTCGGACCAAGCGAAATGTGTACCGGTGATTCGGCTCGTCGTTCAGGCAACGAGTACTTGTTCCAAATGCTCGCATTGCCAAACATTGAAATGATGAACGGCATGGGCGTGAAGAAGATCATCACCCAGTGCCCACACTGTTTCAACACACTCAAGAATGAGTACCCGCAGTTGGGCGGCAACTACGAAGTTGTTCACCACAGCGAGTTCCTTGAACACCTCATCGACACAGGTCAACTCGACATGCGTAATGCATCGTTGGAAGACCGCATCGTGTATCACGACTCGTGCTACCTGGGCCGTCACAACGACGTGTACATGGCGCCACGCAAAGTTGTTGGCTCCATCAAGGGTCTGCAGATTGTAGAAATGCCACGTAACGGCACCAAGGGAATGTGCTGCGGCGCAGGTGGTGCACGTATGTGGATGGAAGAGTCCATCGGTGTCAAGGTGAACGACGAGCGAGCACAAGAAGCAATCAGCACTGGTGCTGGTCGCGTGGCCACCGCATGTCCGTTCTGCTACATCATGTTGGATGACGGCGTGAAGGCTGCTGGTGCTGAAGAAGATCAGGTGAAGGTTGCCGACATTGCTATCCACGTGCTGGAAGCACTGGAAAATGGCGAGAAAGCCCTCGTAGCAACGGACGCTCCGCTTGCTGCTAGCCCTGGGGAATAGTTACTCGTAACAGTTCCCTACCAACTGAGTGGACGCACTAATCCTTTGGTGGTGTCCACGTAGACAAGAAACGTCCCAGTCGACCAATGGCTTCGGTGAGGTCCTTCGCCCACGGCAACGTGACAATGCGCAAGTGATCGGGGCTTGGCCAGTTAAAGCCAGTGCCCTGCACTAACAGCACATGTTCAGCGCGCAAGAAGTCCAGAACAAAACGACGATCGTCTTCGATGGGATACATGTCGCGATCAAGTTTTGGAAAAACGTACAACGCACCTTTGGGCGTCACGCATGACACGCCGGGGATTTCTTCTAACGCCTTCACAGCAGCATCACGCTGAGCAATAAGTCGCCCACCGGGAAGAATGAGATCATTAATGCTTTGTCGACCACCCAACGCAGTTTGAATTGCATGTTGCGCTGGCACATTTGGGCATAAACGCATGTTGGTCAACATGTTGATGCCTTCTATGTAGCTTTCCGCATGTTTGCGTGGCCCGGTCACCATCATCCAGCCTGCGCGAAACCCAGCCAAGCGATACGCCTTTGAAATGCCGTTAAACGTGAACGCCAAAACTTCTGGTGCAACAGAGGAGAACGTGTGATGCACGGCGTCGTCGTACAGAATTTTGTCGTAGATCTCGTCGGCAAAAACAATGAGGTTGTGCTCTAACGCCAGATCGGCAATGTCGCGAAGAACTTTCTTGGTGTACACAGCACCTGTTGGGTTATTAGGGTTAATAACAACAATGGCGCGAGTGCGCGGTGTGATCTTGGAACGAATGTCTTCCAGATCTGGGTTCCATGAATCGTTCTCGTCGCACAAGTAATGCACTGGTGTACCACCGGCAAGACTTGCCGATGCTGTCCACAGCGGATAATCGGGTGCTGGAATAAGAACTTCGTCGCCCTGATCGAGAAGAGCGTTCATCGCAATTTGAATGAGTTCGCTGACGCCGTTACCCAACCAAATGTCGTCCGGGTCGGTGATGTCTATTCCTTGAAGTTGGTAGTGCTGCACGATTGCAGTACGAGCACTACGAATGCCTTGCGAGTCTGAGTAGCCCTGAGACTCGGAAAGGTTGCGAACAACATCAACCAGAATTTCGGGTGGTGCTTCA
>CAIVDG010000173.1 GCA_903904615.1 uncultured Acidimicrobiaceae bacterium
CGAATCGTTAGACGAGAACGCAACTCTTGGCGACGGGTTCTTGGCCGATGTGTGCAAGCAGTGGGAAGCAGCAGCCGCGCCCGCAGTTGAAGCAGGAATCCGCACGGTGTACCTACGCACCGGAATTGTGTTGTCGAAGAATGGCGGCGCGCTGAAGAAGCAGTTGCCAATCTTCAAATTGGGTGCTGGTGGAAAATTCGGCAACGGAAAGCATTGGCAAAGCTGGATCAGCATCACCGACGAAGTGAACGCGATTATTCATTTGCTCACATCGCAATTGAGCGGACCTGTCAACCTCACTGCTCCAGAACCAGTCACCAACGCTGGCTTTGCAAAAGAACTCGGCCGTGCAGTGTCTCGCCCCGCAGTTCTCCCCATTCCATCGTTTGGTCCAAAGTTGTTGTTGGGTGGCGAACTCGCCGATGCGTTGCTCTTCACAGGTCAACGAGTCATTCCAAGCGCCCTCACTCGTGATGGCTTTGTGTTCACGCATCAAACACTCGATGCTGCTCTTCGTGCTCTACTGAAGAAGTGACAACTCCCCCACTACCCACATCTGCAGACGTCGTCATCGTTGGCGCTGGCCTCGCTGGCCTTGTTGCAGCCAAAGTATTGGAGCAACATGGAATTGCATCGCTTCTTCTTGAAGCATCGGACGGCGTAGGCGGTCGAGTGCGCAGCGATGTTGTTAATGGATTCATCCTCGATCGTGGATTTCAGGTTCTGCTGACTGGCTATCCAGAAATTCACCGGCACCTCGACATTCCGGCACTCGACCTGCGCGCATTTGAACCAGGGGCTGTGGTGTGGCGCAAAGGAAAAGGACACATTGTCGGCGACCCATTCCGACGACCAACAACATTGTTGTCCACGTCATTTGCGCCAATTGGAACATTGGGTGACAAGGCACGCATTGCCCTCTTTCGAGCAAAGCTGAAGTCATCCGATCCACGAGCCTTGCTACGTGGAGACGACATGCCCACAGCAAGCGCATTACGCGCCATGGGGTTTTCATCTCGCATGATTGAACGTTTCTTCCGTCCGCTTGTGGGCGGTATACAACTTGACCCACATCTCACAACATCGCGCCGAATGTTCGATGTCATCTTTCGCACGTTGGCAACGGGCGACTCAGTTGTTCCGGCTCACGGAATGGGCGCCATTTCTCAGCAACTAGCAACATCTTTGAGAACCACATCGCTTCATCTGAATACTGCAGTTGCGAATGTGAAGCCCGGCGAAGTCACGTTGGCAAACGGTCACGTCATTGATGCGCGCAACATCGTGGTGGCAACCGAAGGCCCCGTTGCAGAAAAACTTCTGGGTTTACCACCCGTGTCGTCGCGTGCCGCCGGCGTTGTGTATTTCTCGGCACCCATCTCTCCCGTCAATGGTGCCTACGTCATTCTGGACGGCACCGGCCAAGGCCCCGTGTTAAACGTTGCGGTCATGTCGCAGGTGTCTCCGTACTACGCGCCCGCAGACACACATCTCATCGCTGCCGCACTTCCAGGAATGTGCGAAGGTGACCTTGAAGGCGCAGCCCGAACACAACTTCGTAGTTGGTGGGGCGCACAAGTAGACGAGTGGCGCCACCTGCGCACCTATCGAATTCCACATGGCCAACCCGGCCAAGACGCCCCTTTCTCTCCAAAGAAGAATGTGTCTCTTGGTAACGGATTGTTTGTGTGTGGAGACCACAGAGACACGGGCTCTATTCAAGGAGCAATGTTTTCTGGCCGACGAACCGCCGAAATGGTGGCTGAACAAGTGAGAATGTCTGTATGAGCACATCTAATCCCGCAAAAATCGTGTCCCACTCCGTCGTGGTGCCTGCACCCGCCAGTGACATTTTCAATCTGCTGGCCGACCCACGTCGACACAGTGAAATAGACGGCTCGGGTTCTGTGAAGGCAGCGAAAATCAACGCACCAGAACGACTCTCGCTTGGTGCAAAGTTTGGAATGGAGATGAAGATAGTTCTCCCTTACAAGATGACAAACGAGGTTGTTGAGTTTGAAGAGGGCCGTCTTATTGGATGGCGCCACCTCGGCGGCCATGTGTGGCGCTACATCTTGGAACCAGTAGAAGGTGGCACCAAAGTCACCGAGCAGTTCGACTGGAACACCAACAAGAGCCCCATCATGTTGAAAGTGATGAAGGCCGTGGACAGAAACAGTGTCTCCATACAGAAGACTCTCGAGAACTTGGTGAAGCGTTTTTCGTAACTGTTAACGCACGTGCTGCGACACATCTCGTCGCAAGTATTTTCCGCGCCCCACGCGGCCAAGGAATTCGCCGTTGTTCACAATGATGTCGCCACGCGACACCACTGTCTTGACAGCTCCAGTGACTTCCATTCCTTCGTACGCAGAGTGATCCAAGTTCATGTGATGTGTCGTCACACTGAGAGTGTGAACTTTTGTGGGGTCGTACACCACAACGTCGGCATCCATGCCTTCGCGCAATGCGCCCTTTTTGCCTAAGCCAAACAAACGCGCGGGTGCGGTTGCACACACTTCCACCCAACGTTCAGCAGAGATATGCCCTGCTACAACACCTTGGAACACCAGGTCCATGCGATGTTCCACGCCACCAATTCCGTTTGGCACCACATTGAAAGACTCACCATTTGCCAGTTTCTGTTCACGTAAACAGAACGGACAATGGTCGGTGCTGACGACAGCAAGTTGATCAACACGCAACCCTTCCCACAGGTCGGCATGGTGGTGTTCATGCTTAGAGCGCAGAGGAGTTGAGCAAATGTACGCCGCACCGTCGGGCCACCCCTTGCCCAAGTGATCTTCTAATGACAGGTGCAAATACTGCGGACACGTCTCAGCAAAAATGTTTGTTCCGCGCGAGCGAGCCTCGACAACTTCTCGTAACGCATGAGAACTAGACAAGTGCACGATGTACAACGGAGCGTTTCCGGCAACACGCGAAAGCACAGCCGCGCGGTGTACTGCCTCTGCTTCAAGTTCTGGTGGTCGTGTACGTGAGTGAAAATCTGGTGTGATGTTGCCAGCAGCAATTGCTTGCTCAACTAGCACGTCAATCGCTAAACCGTTCTCGGCGTGCACCATGGCCATCATTCCTGTGTCCGCACACATCTGAAGTGCACGCAAAATCTGCCCATCGTCGGAATACAAACGCCCTGGATACGCCATGAACAACTTGATCGACGCAACACCTTCACGTTCTACGAGAGAGCGAGCATCAACCAAAGCTTGTTCGTTTACTCCACCCAATACTTGGTGAAGACCCCAGTCAATAACGCACTGCCCCTCTGCCTCGGCCATTCGCTTCTCAAACGCCTGCAAAACATTTCCACCGGCTCGTTGTTCGGCGAAGTCCACAATGGTGGTGGTGCCGCCATGGGCCGCGGCAATGGTGCCCGACTCAAATGAATCAGACGACACCGTGGTGCCCGTGTCGAGCTGCATATGAACGTGGGCGTCTACTCCACCAGGAACCACAAGGCATCCCGTTGCGTCAATGACAACATCGTTGGGGCCAGGAATGATTCCACCAGCCGAGCGAGGCGTGATGGCCTGAATACGTCCGGCCTCAATGGCCAGGTCTGCATCCACGCGTCCGTCCGCATTCACAATGGTTCCGTTGGTCACGATGGTGCGCACAAGGCAAATCTAAACCGTTCTCCACCCGCCGAGGGTGCTAAACCCATATGCCGTGACTATCTCTCTTCCCTCTGGCTTCACGTCGTACGTCACCAATGTGGGCGTGAAGGACAACAGCAAAGACTTCACCGTGATTCTGGGCGCGCCTGGCTGCACGTCAGCGGGAGTCTTTACGCAAAGTCGCTTTGCCGGCCCATCTGTTGAAGTGTCGCGCCGACACAACACGGGGCACGCACGCGCCGTTGTTGTTGTTTCCAAGAATGCAAATGTGGCAAATGGTCCAGAAGGCCTCGCACATGCAGAAGAGATCACGTCTCGAGTTGCCAGCAAGTTAGGAATTGCTGCGGAAGAGATCTTTATTGCTTCTACAGGAGTGATTGGACGCCTCTACCCCATCGACCGTATTCGAAACGGAATTGATGCACTGCCCACACCATTGCCATCAGCCGACGCAGAAGATGTCGCTCGCGGAATCATGACCACCGACACCGTGCACAAAGTGGTGGAATGCGCTGTTGCTGGTTCCACTGCGCGTGTTGTTGGCGTTGCAAAAGGTGTGGGAATGATTGAACCCAACATGGCCACACTTATTGCCATGGTGTTCACCGATGCATTGGTCGACCAGAAATCTCTTGACACAACATTTCGCGCTGTCATTAACAGAACGCTCAACTGTGTCTCTGTAGACACCGACACATCAACAAGCGACACTGCCGTCGTGTTGGCAAGCGGCACGGCGGGAACTGTTGACGCGGCAGCATTTGAGACTGCGCTTGAAACCGTTCTGCTGGAACTGACGAAGAAGATCGCGCGAGACGGCGAAGGTGCTGAAACCCTCATTGAAGTTCGCGTGGACAACGCTCGAGATGGCGAGCAAGCCAAAACAGTCGCAAAAGCAATTGTGAACTCTCCCCTTGTGAAGACAGCTGTTCATGGTGCCGACCCCAACTGGGGCCGCGTAGCAATGGCCATTGGAAAGTGCAGCGAGTACACAGACATCAACCAAGACACTGTGGTCATTCGCTTTGGCTCACAAGAGGTATACCCCGTTCGCGTGGACGAATCTGGTTTGGCACAACTGAGTGAATACATGAAGGGCGACGATGTTCTCATTCATGTGTCGCTGCAAACAGGAACAGCGTCGGCAACTGTGTGGGGCTGCGACCTCACCGATGGCTACGTGCGCATTAACGCCGACTACACCACCTGAGTTCTATGCCACGCGCCGCGAATCTTCACGTATCGTCCGAGCACACGTTCTCCAAATATCCACGCGATCACATCGCACTCATCGCTGGCTTTGGAGTGGAAGGCGACGCACATGCTGGGCCAACGGTCAAACACCGATCTCGAGTCGCAATAGATCCTTCTACTCCAAACCTGCGACAGGTTCATCTCATTCCCATGGAAACACTGAACGACTTCGTCGCCGACGGATTTAATGTAAAACCAGGCGACCTTGGCGAGAACATCACCACATCAGGAATTGCGTTGCATGAACTTCCCACCGGAACTCTCATGCGCATCGGCGATGAAGCACTAATTGCCCTGACAGGTTTACGCAACCCGTGTCAACAAATTGAAAGCTTCCGAAGCGGACTCCTCAAACAATGTCTTCCACAAGATGAGAATGGCGACATTCAACGACGTGCAGGCGTAATGGCAATAGTCATTGTTGGAGGAACAATCAATACTCACGACACAATCGAGATTGCACTTCCGCCTCTCCCCCATTTGCCACTTCAACGCATCTAACGAGTTTCAAAATACGCGAACAGTTTTTCGCGATGCGGCGCAATGCTCTTGTACTCGGCAACGTTCTCCGGAATCTTATTCACCAGTTCTGCAATGTCCTGCACTAACTGATGGTCGCGTTCCATAAAGTCCGACAACTTCTCTACATATGTGCGAATAGTGAACACGATGCCGCCTGTTAACGGCAAACG
>CAIVDG010000174.1 GCA_903904615.1 uncultured Acidimicrobiaceae bacterium
AACGCAGTGGGCAACACCGTCACCTGGGTGCACAACAGAAACATCAACTACACCAACGTGTGCACGTACAAGTGCAAGTTCTGCGGATTCTCCAAGGGCCCTCTTTCGTTAAACCTGCGCGGCACTCCCTACCTGCTCACATTGGACGACATTGCAGATCGCGCACGTGAAGCGTGGGACATGGGCGCAACAGAAGTAACTCTTCAGGGCGGCATTCACCCGGACTTCGATGGCAACTACTACATCGATGTCACGCATGCTGTGAAGTCTGCTGTTCCCGACATGCACGTTCACGGGTTCACTGCACTTGAAGTCACCGAGGGCGCACATCGCAATGGCGAGTCTTTGCGTGACTACTTGGCGCGTTTGAAGGATGCAGGTCTTGCATCTCTTCCTGGCACCGCTGCAGAAATATTGGATGACAAGATTCGCGCCATTATCTGTTCCGACAAAGTGAATACCGAAGAATGGTTGGAGTGCCACAGGCAAGCGCACTCCGTTGGACTTCATTCGAATATCACCATCATGTACGGCAGCGTGGAACACCCCGATTCATGGGCAAAGCACATGGTGGTCACACGGGAACTGCAGAAGGAAACAGGTGGGTTCACCGAGTTCATTCCGTTGCCATTCGTGCACATGGCGTCACCCATTTACTTGCAGAAGAAATCTCGTCGTGGACCAACATTCCGCGAGACAATCCTTATGCATGCAATTGGTCGCATTTTCTACGACGGCCTTATCGACAACGTGCAGGCAAGCTGGGTAAAGATTGGCACTCACGGCGCAGCACAGTTGTTGCAATCAGGTTGTAACGACCTGGGCGGAACTCTGATGGACGAGAACATCTCTCGTGCTGCAGGCGCTAATCATGGTCAAGCAATGACGGAAGGCCGTTTCGGCGAGATTGTTGCACCGTTACGCCG
The DNA here is from genome assembly GCA_903904615.1 of uncultured Acidimicrobiaceae bacterium. Taxonomy (GTDB): domain Bacteria; phylum Actinomycetota; class Acidimicrobiia; order Acidimicrobiales; family Ilumatobacteraceae; genus UBA2093. The sequence goes on from CAIVDG010000174.1 coordinate 927, forward strand.
TGTTCTGACGCAGCGCAACACGGCGTACAAGCATTTGTCGCCATCTGTTGGCGACTAAGAACTGTGGCGCGCAAGAACCGCTGATCGCGCGTTCTCAATGTCTTTCACAAGTTGTTGTTTCAACTCGTCGATACCACCGAACTGTTTTTCGCTGCGCAAGAACGCAATGAACTGAACCGCTGCGTCTTCTCCGTACAGATCTCCGCTGAAATCAAGCAGGTACGCCTCTAACAACGAGTAGTCCTGGTTGGCATAGAACGTTGGACGACGACCCAAGTTGATGGCACATGAATGCTCACTGCCGTCGGCACGTCGATACACACCGGCATACACGCCATCGGCGGGCAAACACATGCCTGATGGAATCTGAACATTTGCGGTGGGGAAACCAATGGTGCGACCGCGTTGGTCACCCGTGACCACTGTGCCGCGCACTTCGTGAGCACGCCCCAACATGCGGGTGGCGCTATCTATTTCACCGCCGGCTAATGCACGACGAATTGCAGTAGAGCTCACAGGTTCGTTCACTCCGTCTGCGCGCGGGATGAGGACAATGGGTTCACACGTGAAGTCGTGACGCTCCCCCATTTCGCGCAACAAAGTCACGTTTCCTTGACGCATGTGTCCGAAGTGAAAATCTGAACCAACAATGACAGCCTGAGTGCGCAACACATTCACCAACACTCGGGTCACAAAATCAACAGGAGTCTCTCGAGCTTGTTCGGGATCGAACGGAACAATAACGACGGCATCAACACCGGTGCTCTCCAACAGTTCAATCTTTTGTTCAACGGTTGTTAGCAAACGCGGTGCGGCGTCGGGGCGAACAATGCTGGCGGGATGCCGGTCGAAAGTGACCACCAC
>CAIVDG010000175.1 GCA_903904615.1 uncultured Acidimicrobiaceae bacterium
AGCCAAGTCAAGATCGGAACGTTGGGCAACGTCGCTCCATCCACTAGGTGGCACATTCTCCATAAAAGTTGTTGCCATGGGTTCTCCCATAAGTTTCTGCAGCCCGAGATGTAACTCGAACCGTTGAGCCTCGCTCATTGCCATTGTAGGCACCTTTCTGAATTCGTCTTCTTCGAAATGTGTACGAAGGACGGCGGTGCAGGCAGTGAAGACGTGGTGCGAGTTCGTAATGTGTGGGAGTGCAAAAGATTGTGATTGTCGGAGCCTCACTGGCCGGAACTCGTGCAGCAGAAACGCTGCGCTCTGGTGGGTTTGCTGGCGAAATTGTGATGGTGGGCAACGAAACGCAAAAGCCGTACGACCGACCACCCTTATCGAAGAACTATTTGGCCGGCGACTGGGATGATGAACGCGTTGCTTTACGCAAGCCAGAAGCGCTCGACGCACTGAACGTCACATGGAAACTGGGTCACGCCGCAACGTCTCTCAACACAGCGGCAAACACCGTCACTCTTGAATCGAACGAGACCATCACATACGACGCTCTCATCATTGCAACGGGCGGAACAGTGCGCCGTCTACCGAGTCAACCTGAACTGCCTGGTGTTCACGTGCTGCGAACACTCAACGATGCAACAGCCTTACGCGATGAACTCACCGATGGCGCACGGGTCGTAGTTATTGGCGCTGGTTTTATTGGATTAGAAGCTGCGGCTACGGCCACCAAGCGCGGAGCTCATGTCACTGTGCTGGAAGGTTTAGAAGCGCCGCTTATTCGTGCGTTGGGCGCCGAAATGGGCGCAGCCATTGGTGATGTTCATAGGCGTCACGGCGTCACCGTGTTGTGTGGAGTGCAGGTGGCAGAGATTCGTGGCGAAACACGCGTGACAAGTGTGGCACTCACGTCTGGTGAAGAGATTCCAGCAGACGTTGTCATTGTGGGTATCGGTGTTGCACCCGCCACGGCGTGGCTAGATAACTCTGGATTAACTATTCGTGATGGCGTGGTGTGTGATGCCAACTTGTGTGCCGGCCCACCGAATGTGTTTGCCGCTGGCGACGTGTTGCGTTGGCCCAATGCATTGTTCGCCGATGTTGAAGCAGACATGCGGGTTGAACATTGGACGAACGCAGCAGAACAAGGAGCGCATGCAGCAACAAACGTGTTGGCAACACTCAACAACACAGAACTCACTCCGTATGAAGCTGTTCCATTTTTCTGGAGCGATCAATTCGACGCACGAATTCAGTGCTTGGGCAGACCAAGCGGCACTGCACAGGTAGACGTTGTTGCCGGAAGCACAACAGACGGCAAGTGGTGCGCCATTTACAGCGTCAACAATCGCTTAACGGCAGTGCTAGGTGTGTCGCAACCAAAGCTTGTAATGCCTAGTCGCGGGTTGTTGTCTACGCACACCACGCGTGACGACGCACTTGCGCACTTTGCACGAGTAACGGCACCACCGCCAGCATGACATTGCCCGACCCAGACCGACTTGGCGTGTGGCGCGCATTTCGCACCGCACACGCAGCGATAGACAAGATGCTGACGCATGCGTTAGACGAACAAGATGGTCTTCAGTTGCCGTGGTACGAAGTGCTCGATG
>CAIVDG010000176.1 GCA_903904615.1 uncultured Acidimicrobiaceae bacterium
GCTGCGGTGTACCTGCCTCTCACCCGACTCATCAACTTGTATGTCAGCGCAACTCAGAACTTGCACAAAGTTTCGGCCACCTTCTTAGGAACTATGGCGCCGAAGGTTCCGTATGTCATTGGAATTGCCGGAAGCGTTGCTGTTGGGAAGAGCACTTTTGCGCGTATTTTGCAGTCCCTTCTCACCCGTTGGCCAGACCATCCACGTGTTGACCTCATTACTACCGACGGTTTCTTGTTCCCCAATACAGTTCTCGACGATCGCGGAATCATGAATCGCAAAGGTTTCCCCGAGAGCTACGACACGAAATCTCTATTGAAGTTCTTGCGTGATTTGAAGAGCGGAACACCGGAAGTCACAGCGCCGGTCTACAGCCACGTGGTGTACGACATTGTTGATGGCGAGAACATCTCTGTGTGCCAGCCCGACATTCTCATTCTGGAAGGCTTGAATGTCTTGCAAGTGGGAAGCGAATCAAATGAGTTCGTGTCTGACTACTTTGACTTCTCTATCTACATTGATGCAGACGAAGAACACATTGAGCAGTGGTACATCGAGCGTTTTCAAACATTGCGTGAAACTGTGTTCCGTGATCCGAATAGCTTCTTTCAAAACTACGCGCATCTCTCGGATGAAGAAGCTGTTGCTACAGCGCGTGCTATTTGGCGCGAGATCAACGGCAAGAACTTGGTGGAGAACATTGAGCCCACCAAGTCACGTGCATCTTTGTTGGTACACAAAGGTGCAGATCACCGCGTGACCGATGTTCAGTTACGCAGGTTGTAACTAACTAGCGGTGCAACGCGTTCAAGTAGTTGTACACCGTGATGCGTGAAACACCCATCGCGTCAGCAACATCTTCTACTGCACGACGAAGGATGAATGCTCCGCGTTGGTCCAACAACTTCACTGCAAGTTGTTTTTCATGGCGTGACAAATTCGGAAGTGGGCAACCCAGTTCCTTTTCCACTTGTTCAATCAATCGATCGAGCGCGCCGTACAGCTTTGGTAGACGAACGGCCGCAATAATCTCGCCTTCCCACTCAAGCGCCATGTCGCTAATGCGAGCATCATCAACAGAAATGAGCTGCGCCCCTACTGCATCGAGAATGGGCTGCACTGCTGTGAGCAACGGGTGTTGAATAAACACCGCTATCCCACCACTTCCGTATCGATGGTGATGTGCGTGGCTCCGTTTTCATACGCCACAGCGATCAGCGCATTCAACGCTTGACCCACCAGGTTGGCAGACGCTGTGAATGACGAACCGAACACACCAATTTCCACGGGAACGCCAAGAGCTTCCACAGCCGCCACCGCACGAGTGACTCGCTCTGGTGGGTCCCCGGCCTCAAATGGCTCAATAGTGAATTCGACCTTGATCACGCCAACGAGCCTAAGCCTCGTCTGGGCTAGAGCCCCATGGGGAGTCGAGGAAGCACCAGGGCCACGCTGTCAGGCAATACCTGGTGAGTTCCCAGCCATTCCACCACTTGGTTCAGCGGCACCCACGCTGTCTCGGTGACTTCCCCATCAGAGAAGGTAAACGGCCCATCAGAACGGCACAGATAGGACTCCGCAACGAGTTTCACATTGGGGTCCTCATATGTCCCACTCCCCAGCGGCAGCACATCGACCCCCGTCAACCCCACCTCCTCGGCGAGTTCACGCTGGGCTGCATCGAGACCGGATTCTCCTGGTGCCATCACCCCACCAACGGCAACATCCCACCAGCCTGGCCAGATGTCCTTTGACAACGAACGTCGATGAACAAGTAGTTCGTTGGCATTCGAGACCACTGCAATGAAGACAGCGCGATGCCGAATTATCTGTTGACGCATCTGCTGGCGGGTTACCAACCGCACAACATGTCCATCTCTGTCCACCTCTTCCACCATCTCGTGTGGGGAGTTTTCGGGATGAGCCGCCGATTGAGCCATTCGTATCTGCCTACCATTAGGTATGAGCAAAAACACATTGTCCACCGATGACGCGCGCGATCAACATGGCAACCCCGCAGGTTTGTTGGAGCAAGCGAACGATGTGTTTGAAGACATGGTCACCTTGCGACGCGATCTTCACGAGTGGCCCGAAATTAGTAACCACCTTCCACGCACACGTGAGCGCGTGCTGCAGTCACTTGAAGGGTTGCCACTAGACATCACGCTTCATGAAACAACAAGTGGAATAGCCGCCATGCTTACTGGTGACAAACCAGGACCCACGGTGTTGTTGCGCGCTGACATGGATGCACTTCCCATGCCAGAAGACACCGACATTGCGTTCAAGTCGCGCGTTGAAAACATTATGCACGCATGCGGTCACGACACGCACACCGCAATGTTGATGGGTGCGGCAAAAATTCTGTCGTCTCGCAAAGCAGATTTGCCCGGACGAGTTCTGTTCATGTTCCAACCTGGTGAAGAGGGATACAACGGCGCGAGCGAAATGCTGAATGAAGGCCTGTTAGATGTCGGTACCGAATCACCTGTGACGGGTGCGTTTGCAATTCATGCTGCTTCAAACATTCCTGGTGGATTCCTTGGAATCAAGGGCGGCACCATGATGGCGTCAAGCGACTTTTTCAACATCACCATCAAAGGAAAAGGTGGTCATGGAAGTGCCCCGCACTTCACGCTCGATCCAATTCCTGTTGCGTGCGAAATTGTTCAAGCACTGCAAACGCTCGTCACTCGTCGTATCGACGTCTTCGATCCAGGCGTTCTTACCGTCACACAAATTCACACCGGCACAACAAGCAATGTCATTCCAGAGACCGCCTTCATTAACGGAACAATTCGTGCCGTCAGTGAGCGAACACGTTCACTCATTCACGATGGAGTGCGTCGCGTAGCCGAAGGAATTGTTGCCGCACACGGAATGGATGCCGATGTTGAAGTCAATCTTGGATATGACGTCACCATCAACGAC
>CAIVDG010000177.1 GCA_903904615.1 uncultured Acidimicrobiaceae bacterium
CGGCGCATCATCCGATTGGGTTGGCGATGAAGCTCGGTTTCAACAGATGGAAGTGACAGCATGGGGTCATGGGAAATCTTGAAGCCATCCTCGGATATCAGGGAGCAGCCAACAATGGACCAGCTCGCCTTATAGCCCCTGAAGTGGTTCAGATGCCCTTCTGGACTCCAGAGTTCTGCGCCACGGTTATTCAAGCCGCACAAGCCGCTGGTGGCTTCAGTCCACAAGACGACGACCCCGTTCCCGGATACGAAGTCTCGCTTGCTGCAATTTCGCCCCGGTTGTTTGAAGCCGTGGAGAACGACATTGGTGCACGAATGTGGCCCGCCATTCAGCAGTGGTGGCCTTACGTGGATTACCACGGCCTACGCGATGTTTTCGTGATTCGCTATGCATTGGGTGAGCAAGAAGAACTGCGTATGCATCACGATGTTGCGCAGGTGAGTGCCAGCATCAAATTGAACAACGAGTACGAGGGTGCCGAACTTGAATTTCCTCGTCAAGACTTCACAAACGCAGATGTTCCTGTGGGGGATCTTCTTGTGTGGCCAAGCTTGGTCACACATCCGCATGCAAGTCGGCCACTAAAGAGTGGCGTGAAGTACAGCCTCACAATTTGGTGTGAACTTCCCATGGCGCTCGACGGCTCCCGCTCCTACTAACTGAAACAGGGCCGGCACCGAAGCACCGACCCTGACTACTCAGTTGTCCCCCCGTGGTCATCGCGGGTGAGAGTTGGCACGAGCACCGAACATCTCTTTTCGTTTTGCGAGAGCCACAAGCCGGAATCGAACCGGCACCGTTGCTTTGACGAGGGCAACATGCTGCCGTTACACCATCGTGGCCTCACAGTGAATGTGTGCCATGAGACGTAGTTGTGGAAATAAAAAGTGGGGCGACACATGTGCGTCGCCCCACTTCAAAGCAGCGGTATAACCAGGTCTCCCTGTCTGCCCTCGTCAGAAACAAGTGTAAACAGAACTTGCTGCGTTGGAAATAAAAAGTGGGGAGACACAATCGCGCCGCCCCACTTCATTCAGAGGTGTAACCAGGTTGCCCTGTCTGTTCTCGTCAAAGTGAAGTGTACGGCGACCAAGATGAAGCGACGGTGGCTTAAGTGGTGCGTTTCTTGATGCGGATTGCCTTCTCGGCGGCATTGCGGCATTGGCCAGTTTCAAGATCGAACTTCCAACCATGCAACGTGCACACCAAGTTGTCGCCCTCAATCTCGCCGAACACCGACAGGTCTGCATTGCGGTGCGGACACCTACGTTGCACCACGTAGTCACCAATGGAAATATCTGACTCGTCCGACGGGATGCCCTGAAGTTTCTGCTTTGCTTCAGACTCTGTTCGCGTCATTCTCTCTACGGAGAGCGACTTCAAGAAGTTGTATAGGTATTCGTTGTATGAACCTTCGCGCCATGCTGTGAACCTGCACGACAGGAACAAAGAGTTCGACCAATCAACGGCGCGTTGTGCAACAACACGTTCTAACAAGTCACGCGGCACAGTGAATGAATATGAGTACGGCTGACCTGCATGTTCTTCCACAATGCCGTCGAAGAAGTTCACGTACACAGACACATCGCCAGCAACTATCAGCGCATTCCCGCCAATTCCTTGACGCACTGAGATACCAAGCGCCATTAGCGGTTCCCACCACAACTTCAATGCGCCAATGATGTCGGTATCAGGCGATGCCCATGATGCTTTCTCTGCGGCCAACCATTCGGCCCAATCAGATTGATACGTGCGCAAATAGTCCAACTTGTGGCTGAAGATACGCGACAACTCGTCTCCGGAACATGGTTGTTC
>CAIVDG010000178.1 GCA_903904615.1 uncultured Acidimicrobiaceae bacterium
GCATTGCAATCGACGATTTCGGCACCGGGTACTCATCTCTTTCGTTGCTTCAACAGTTCCCTATTCAGTGCGTCAAGATCGACAGAGCGTTTGTACAAAACATCACCGATGAAGTGGGCTCGAGAAATCTTGTGAAGACCATCATTGCAATGGCCGATGCACTGGGCGCAGATGTTGTTGCCGAAGGAATTGAAACTGAAGGTCAACTTCGGGTTCTTCAGTCACTTGAGTGTCATCGCGCGCAGGGATACTTCATTAGCAAGCCAGTGGCTACCGCAGATGTACCCGACACAGTGAAACAATTACACGACGTTGAGACGTGGAGTCAGCGCACTTCACGCGACTAGCGCGATCAGTTAACGAGGCGCTCCAACTTTTGTCAGCGTCCCATCGGGAGCCCGCAAGTACAGCTCAACGGTATGAGCACCGTCTGTGAGCAGTGAATAATCCAAGATGGCGGTGTATTCCACAACATCACGCGCACCAGACAATTCGCCGATCACTCCCGCAGCAACACCGTTCACAACAACAATTCCTTCAGTTCCTACGTCGGTGGGCCCAGACAGAGTGATGGTTCCGGTTATCAATGACGGAACCCGACTACCTCGGGTGTCCGACACCTTCGTAAACATCTTCTTCTGCGCCAGTGTCCACGACGCAATGCCCGAGTTTGATTCAGCAGTGCCGATGGGTTGACCAATAAGCAAAGCAGACGCACCCACAGCTGCAACACGACGAATGCCGCCCACATTGCTCACGACGTCCGCATAGTGGCGTGCGCGGGCCTGGGCTTCGCTAAACCCACCAGAAAACACCTGGGATTCTCCAGTAGCCGCCACGACGCGTCGCTCGCGAGCAGTTGGGCATTCGTTTGCGAATGACGTGCCGGCAAACTTCCACGATGTAGACGTTCCTGTGACATCGAGAATGGTGGGCAACACATCAAGATTGGTCACAGCGCAGTCACTCACTGAACCCGATGTTTGTTTCGGGAACTTCACCAGCAAAGGCACACGGTAGATGTCGTTGGCCTGATCCATGTCGGTGAAATCGGTATGACGTTGCGGAAGCGTTGGCAAGAAAGAAATTCCGTGGTCGGCCGAAGCGATAAACAATGTGTTGTCCCAACGTCCAGCCTGCTTCAACGATGCAATTGCGTCTGAGATCGCCCTATCCGCTCCAGCCAATTGATATAAGAACGTCTGGTACGTGTCTCGCACACCATCTTCGCTCTCAGGATTTGCTGTGCTGATTGACTTCGATAATGGAGCAACCCGCAGATCTGGCGTGATGCGCCACGGAGCATGAGGCAGCAGCACGTGGGTCACTTGCACACGTGGAGAGGGGTCATCCACCATGGCCTTCACTCCTCGCGCCAACGCATCTACTTGCGACAACGCACCAACACCGAACTGTTCTTTGAACTTGTCGGCTACAGCGCCGAAGCCGCCCCACGCACCTTCAATAGACGGAACATGGCTACGCAAGAATGGCGGCAGAACTCTGTGGCCATACACGTAACTGGCGTCACGGAAAAATGACTTCACACGCGAAACAGAGAAAGTTCCCCTGGAACCAGCTGAACCTCCGCATACATCGGGTGGACACAAACTTGTAACCGGCTCAATTCCGCCCACAGCGGTCTTCCCCGCAAACACCGTGAAGATGTTCTTCGGATACTGAGCCAAGAATGGCCCTCCCGACTGTTCCGGCACAGCCGACGCCAACAATGCAGGTACTGCTTGATGTGTGAAGTTCGATTCGGCTACGGCGTTTCGAAACCATGTTGACTCAGTGGCCAACTGGGCAAAGCCTGGAAAACGTTCCGCATTGATAGTGCCGTCTTCAGCAAGCAACGCGTACAAAGGAAACTCATCGAACACCACGTGAAAGACCGAGATGTCTGCATTTGCAATGACTGCATCGGACTGCGGTCCGTTGGTCATAAACAGAACTGGCTGCAGTTGCAAGACCGCATTTGCTAAAACCGCCAACGACAAAACCGAAAGCCAACGCGACCACTCGCGAATCACTTTCTGCGTGTCGTACAGGCGTGGCAAAATCGCGGCGACAAGTACACCAATAGCCATCGAACCAATGTTTCCGTCCACATTGATCCAACGTGCAATGGCCAAGCCCAGTAGGAACGAGAACCCAGCCACCAACCACAGACGCATTGATTCATTTACTTTGGGACCAAACCACCGAGTGGCCCGGTCGAGCACTGTGGCCCCCACAGCTGGACCAAGCAAAACTGCCAGCACAAAAAAGCCCGCTTCAAGGGTGGACATCTTGGAAGCAGAGAAAATTGTGGGGTTCTTGCCATAGAGGTCGAGCACTGGTTGCGCCACCGCCATGGTGGACAGAGCCAAATACGTAAGGAAGTGCCTGCGCATCACTCCTCCACCTTGCCACAATGAATAGGTGTCCGCCCATGCCATCCCCCGCCGCATTTGGAGTGTGATGCCGTATCTAGTGACGGCCATCGCATTGGCTTTTGCCGTCACCGTGCCTTCGTTAGCGAAAGCCACACCCACTCCGCGGCTCATTGGTGCAAATGGTCAGGGAACTCTTCTCTTCATCGGAGACTCCCTCACCGTGGGTGCAGATGCGTTTGGGTCTCTGGCAACCCGAACCCGAGATACATACATGTGGACCAAGGTGATCATGGATGCCCGAGTCGGTCGCACAGCATCAACTGGCGCAACAACACTTCGTACACGTCGCACCGCTCACACCACTGCCATAGTTGTCGCACTTGGCACCAACGACATGATCTCCAAATCAGAATCGTGGTACCCGTCGTGGGTCATCGACAAAGTGATGACCGAATCTCGCGGGGTTCCCGTCTTGTGGTTCAACCTTGAGTTTTCAGCTACCAGCCGAGGCGACTGGCGTGCACGCGCTTCACGATTCAATCGTTCTCTTCGTTTGGCCCAAGTGAAGTGGCCCAATTTGACCATCGCCGATTGGAACTCACATTTCGTTCCCAATCGTGTCAGTCGATTCATCGCCGACGGAGTTCACCTCACCGTTAACGGATACCGAACCCGAGCAAGCTTTTCCGTGAAACAGTTACTGCAATTCGGCGATGTCATCGTGAATGCCAGCACAACAACGACTTCGACAACCACTACA
>CAIVDG010000179.1 GCA_903904615.1 uncultured Acidimicrobiaceae bacterium
CATCAAATTGTCACGAGCCTTCTCTGCATTTGCAGACAGGCCTTCCACTTTGTCGATGGCCCATTGGCGAAACACCAACGGCATGATGATCTTCTCGTGGTGAATAGCAAAATCGTAAATGCCCGCTTGAGCAATGGCCTTCGAGTGTTCTGCGAATCCGGGAATTCCCACTCCAGGCATTGCAAAGTTCACAATTTGACGCTCAAGTGCCTCAACTGCAAGTGATGGATGCAACTCAAGCAGTTTGGTCACCAAGTCTCGATAAAAGAGATGATGTCGATTCTCATCGGTCGACAATTTCATCATGACGTCGTAACCAACTTTGTCCAGCATGGTTCCGGTGTTGCGGTGAGAAATACGCGTGGCAAGTTCTTGCACGGCCACGTAACACATTCCGTCTGCAGCAGATTCTGGTTCAGGAACAATGGCGCTGCTCACTTGAGCCATACGACCATCTTCAAGTTCTCGAGGCTCTACAAGACCGCTCACGGTGATGTAGTCGCGCATGACGATTGCGTGACGTCCTTCTTCTGCAGTCCAACGCTGCGCCCATGTTCCCCACGCAGACTCTCCACCAAACATGCGAGAAATGGTGCGCGTGTACCACGGCAAATTGTCTTCGGTGAGAAGGTTCACCAATAATGCAGACCGAACACCTTCAGGCAACTCGGTTTCGCCATAAGAAAATCCGTCGGTAAGCAAACGCTGCGCGCGATCCCATGGCACATAATCGTGCGGGTACCAATCTTCGGCACTGTCGAGGTGACGATTCAAGAGACGCTCTGCCTCTGGTTCGAGTTCGGAGAGAAGGGCGAGATCGTCCATACGCCCAACCTAGTCCCCTACCAAGCAGTAGGGAGGTCACTATGACTCGGGACTAGTTCACCTGGCGCTCAAAGCCCTCCCAGTACGGGGCTCGCAAAATGAACTTTTGCAATTTGCCAGTGGCAGTACGTGCAAGTTCGGTTCGGAACTCCACCACTTTCGGGCACTTATACGCCGCAAGCTTGGTTCGCACATACGCAATGAGCTCATCTTCGGAGAGTGCCGAGTCTGGGGTCTTCACCACCAACGCCAATACCTTCTCGCCCCACTTCTCATCGGGGATGCCAATCACAGCAACTTCAGCAACGTCGGGGTGAGAGAAGACTGCGTCTTCTACTTCGATAGATGACACGTTCTCGCCGCCCGACACAATGACATCTTTCTTGCGATCGGCAATGGTGAGATACGTGTTGTCAGAGATGTACCCGCCATCGCCGGTGTGGAACCAACCGTCCACAATTGCTTTGTCGGTCTCCACGGGTTGATTCCAATAGCCCTGCATCACGGTGTTGCCGCGCGCCAACACTTCACCTTGTGCATCAACCTGCAATTCAACTCCCAACGCTGGCGCGCCAGCTGCACCCAACTTGGCTGCGCGCTCCGCAATGGGCAGTGCAGACCACTCTTTGCGTGTGCGATTCATAGTGAGAAGTGGCGAGGTTTCTGTCAGACCATAAATTTGCACGAACTCCCATCCGAGTTCTGTTTCAATTCGTTCGATGGTCTTTGTGGGTGGCGGTGCACCAGCAACAACCATTCGCACAGAATCGCGCGAAGTTGACGCACCAGTTTCAGATGCGGCATCAAGGATCATGTTGGCAACAGCGGGTGCACCGCACAACATGGTGACGCCATGTTGTGCAATTCGCCGAAGGATTTCTGTGCCGTCCACCTTGCGCAAAATGATGTGCGTTCCACCCATTGCAGTCACCGCATACACCATTCCCCA
>CAIVDG010000180.1 GCA_903904615.1 uncultured Acidimicrobiaceae bacterium
AATTTGTTGTAAATCCAACACTTCCGCATGACTGATGCCTGGTTCCACGCGCTTTAAAAGCGCGATAATTGCCTGCTCCATAAGACCCCCATCTACGAGCAATGGGATGAAACTACGACTATTGACAGAAGGTGTCAAACCATCCGATTAGAACGGCCAGGTGTAGGTGTTCTCGAACTCGTCTTGAATAACTGTTGCGTCGTGGTCTGTGGTGTCCACCACAAGTTCTTCGTCCAGAATGCGCGAGCGATATGTCCAACCCTGCGGCAACGCCAGCTTGTCGCCCAATGAATCGAGGGTGTCCAGCGAAATGGTGGGGTCAACGCCAATGCACAAAGCCTGCATGACATAGGCCTTGCCCTCTGGGTTCACCAGCTCCCACACTTTTGCTCCGGCATCGAAGAAGAAAACAGCGCCGCGATTCACGAACTTTTCTTCGTAGGGGACGCTTCCCATGCCAGCACTTAATTCAATTGTGGCGAGTCGACGCATGGTGAGTCCGTTGAAATCTTTCAACACAGGATCAACTACTGCGGCTTTTGTTCCAAGGCCATCAAGACACCAATGACGGGGGCCGTTCAACTTCACGAACAGTGCGCCTTCGTCCGCCTTGATCTCGTCGGCATCCAGAGTGTCCCACAACTCTGCTGGACAATCATTCAGCATCTGTGTCCCAAAGACCTCTGCGGTAATGGTGTCGTCTTTCGCCAGAACCAGAACGACCTCGCCGTATCTCACATTGCGCATATTCGAAATAACTCGTTGTGGTGCTGTAGATGACATTGGCGCCCCTCTTTCTCCTACTGAAATTAGAACACGCAACGGGTACCGGCCGTAACGAATGATGTGTGTTCCCGTTGGGTCTTTCAGATGCTGGATTTCGTTGCTACGGTCACTTCTACTCCATCACGAAGTGAGGCCACCATGACTGAGAACAAGCCACTAAAGCACAAGTACGGCACCATCGACAAGGAATACGGAATGTTCCTTGCCACGCGTCCGCCCGAAGAAGATGGCCCCATCTACATGGTGAACCTCATGAAGTATCACGAAGTAGCCCAGTACGACAGCGAGGGTGGCGTTGACCAAGCCATTAGTGGCAAAGAAGCCGACGACCGCTACAACCCAACATCAATTTTGAACAAGATTGGCGCGAACGTTGTGTTCTACGGCGACGTCATCAGCAACCACATTGGTGATGAAGACTGGGACCGCATCGGCATTGTTCGCTACGCGACCCGTAAGTCATTCATTGATATGCAGAGCCGCTCCGACTTTGGTGAGAAGCATGTTCACAAAGCAGCCGGTATGGCTCGCACCACATTGGTGTGTTGCCGACCTGAAGACGTATCGCTCGACTCTCGCAATCGTCCATCTCCACTTGAACTTCGCACTGTCGCCATGATTGTGCGTCAAGCATCAGATCGTTCTGCTGCCTTTGCAGACTTGCCAGAAGCAGTTCAGTTTTCTGCTGAAGGAACCATCATTGGTGACGGACGTAAGTGGGACACCGTTCAGTTCATTCCCGTGAATTCGGTTGACGAAATTGATGCAATTGCGAAGCGCGTGTCCACCGAAAACGGTGACGCATACGTGATGGGTGTTCAGGTCACACTCGACTCCCTCACGCTTGACTAGTCGGAAATACAGCCGACGCACCTTCACAACACAAGGACTGACCTCACTTATGGAAATTCTGCGCACTCCCGACGAATGTTTTGATGGGCTTCCCGATTACAACTTCGAACCGCACTACACCACTGTCCATGGATCGGACGGCATCAGTCTTCGCTTCCACTTCATTGACGAAGGCCCACGCGATGCAGACCCCATTTTGTTGCTCCACGGCAATCCATCGTGGTCGTACCTACATCGCCACATGATTACTGGTCTGGTCGCTCTCGGCCACAGAGTTATCTCTCTCGACCTCATGGGCCTTGGTCGTTCCGACAAGCCAAATGACCCGAGTTACTACACGCTTGCTCGCCACGTTGAGTGGGTGTCGGCATGGTTCGAAGCCGAAGATCTGCGCAATGTCACCATGTACTGCCAAGACTGGGGTGGCATGATCGGGCTTGGCTCTCTCGTCAACATCGGTGATCGCGTTGCACGTGTCATCGCTTCAAATACGGGACTTCCCGTGGGTGAAGGAGCCAACAAAGCCATGCGCGACTGGTTGGAGTTTTCCAGTTCAGTTCCCGAACTTCCTATTGGGCTTCTTCTCAATGGAGGATCCACGCGAGAACTCAGTTCTGCAGAAATGGCCGCATATAACGCGCCGTACCCCGACGGGTCATACCAAACGAGCCCGAAGATATTCCCAAGCCTTATTCCGGTGCAGCCCGAAAACCCTGGCGTTCCACAAAACAGGGAAACCTGGAACTACCTAGACACATGGACAAAGCCGTTCCTCACTGTGTACGGATCAGCAGACTCCATCGCATTTAAGCCAGGCGCACATCTCAAATTCCAAGAGCGTGTGCCTGGTGCAAAAAACCTCGATCACATCGTGATTGAAGGGGCAAATCACTTCATTCAAGAAGATGCCCCCGAGGAACTTGTGGCCATCATCCACACGTTCGTTTCATAAAGTCAGCCCAGTTGGGCCGTTCTGAAACGCAGCGCGCACAACAGCGTGGCGCGATGTGATTACTGGCGATTCATTTCTGATTGAGCCTCAGCAGCCTTCACGTCTGCGCGTGGCTTCCCAGACTCAATCACTACTTCGTGCAAGACGCCGGTGTAGGCATACGGCGCGGAATACCGAGTGGAAACTGGTGAGCCATGGTCGTGTCCGATACTGGGGCCCACAGACGACATCATGCGCATGTACAACGGCACCGATGCTGTAGCAACTTCACTACCGTCAACTTGCAATGTGAGTTGACCTGCCATGCCGTCTCCACGACGCAAGAGCAAGCGAAGCTCGTGGTCGCCAGCGGGAACAGCGTTGGCTGATTCAACAATGGTGTGATCGCCGAAGGCGTTGTAGTCGAGCACCAACTTGTTGTTCTGAACAAACAAAGACAAACCAGAGTTCTGTGTTCCGGTTGCGTACAGAACACCTTCGTCGCCTGGAGTGAAAGTAACTGTTGCGTACAGGTCTACGTTGCGTCCGCCAAGACCCGCTGTTGCCTGGCCGGGCAACGGTGACATTGGTGGGCGATACACATAGCGACGATCTTCAGGGTGTGGCGAGTTCTTTCGGAAACGCGAACCGAACAATTGCACACCGCGATCGTCTAAGGGAAGAACGCCGTGTGTTTCAGCTTGTTCCCACCAGAGCGCGACCATCTCATCCAGCTTCTGCGGATTGGAGTCGGCCAAGTCGTTGCACTCTGAACGGTCCTTCGCCAGGTGATACAGCTCCCACTTCTCGTCAGCGTATGGCTGACCCGATGTGTGCTTCAACACCGCTTTCCACTCTCCAGCAACCACTGCAAGACTTCCCGCGTTTTCGAAATACTGCACGGTGTTGGTGGCAGGTGCAGATGGGTTAGCCAAGACAGATGCAAATGAATGGCCGGTGACGGGAAGTTGTTCTAGCCCGCGACGAACATCGGGTGGGGTCACACCAATGAGGTCATACACCGTGGGAACAATGTCGGCGACAAACACAAACTGGTCGCGCTTGCTCCCCTTTTGTTCGTTTGGAACTCCTTGTGGCCAATGG
>CAIVDG010000181.1 GCA_903904615.1 uncultured Acidimicrobiaceae bacterium
GATTTCCCTGCGTTGGGCAGACCGACAAGACCAAAACGTTCCATGAGGGGAATGACGCTACCTGTATGGGTTATCGGGGTGGGGGTGTGGGTTCTGAGGAGGGGAATTGTTACTATGGCCGTAGTGCAAATACCCCGACCCCCGTCGGGCCAGTACCACCACAAAAAGGACACTCCCCGTGACGTCATTTGACCTCGACCTCAGTAAGTACAGCCTCGGTTGGAGCGACGAGGTGGAATACGCCTTCGAACCCGAAAAGGGTCTTTCCGACCGCGTGGTAGAGCAAATCTCTTGGTGGAAAGGCGAGCCAAAGTGGATGACGCAGCTTCGTTTGCGCAGCCTTGGCATTTTCGATCGCAAGCCCATGGCTCCATGGTTTGCCGACAACATGCCCGACATCGATTTCCAAGACATCTTCTATTACTTGAAGCCAGCAACAGCCCAGGTGGACGAATGGGACGACCTGCCAGAACAGATGAAGGCCACCTACGAAAAGTTGGGCATTCCTGAAGCAGAGCGCAAGTACTTGGCTGGCGTCACCGCGCAGTACGAATCTGAAGTTGTGTTCCACCGCAACCGCGAAGACTTGGAGCAGCAGGGAATTTTGTTCTGCGACATGGACACCGCGTTGCGCGAGTATCCCGACTTGGTGAAGAAGTACTTCGGAACAGTTATCCCTCCTGGAGACAACAAGTTCTCTGCGTTGAACACTGCAGTGTGGTCGGGTGGCTCATTTATTTACATTCCACCAGGTGTGGAATGCGACATGCCGTTGCAGGCCTACTTCCGCATTAACTCGGAAAACGCTGGTCAGTTTGAGCGAACACTCATCATTGCCGACGAAGGTTCAAAGGTTCACTACATCGAAGGTTGTTCCGCACCGGTGTACACCAGCGACTCGCTTCACTCTGCTGTTGTAGAAATTGTGGTGAAGCCACGTGCGCACGTGACCTACACAACTATTCAGAACTGGTCGCCCAACGTGTACAACTTGGTCACCAAGCGCGCTCGCGTTGAAGCAGAAGGCCACATGGAATGGATCGATGGCAACATCGGTTCAAAGCTCACCATGAAGTACCCAAGCGTCTACTTGGTGGGTCCAAAAGCAACGGGTGAAGTGTTGTCGGTTGCGTATGCAGGTGCGGGCCAGCATCAAGATGCCGGCGCAAAAATGGTGCACGCAGCTCCCGAAACAACATCAAAGATTGTGTCGAAGTCCATTAGTAAAGACGGCGGTATCACCACGTATCGCGGTTTGGTCCGTGTTGACGAAGGCGCATACGGATGCAAGAGCCACGTGCAGTGTGACGCACTCATTCTCGACGGCGAGAGCGAAAGCCGCACGCTTCCGTACATGGAAGTGGGCGAGAAAGACGCAGAGATTGGTCACGAAGCAACTGTTTCGAAGATTGCCGACGAGCAGCTGTTCTATCTCATGAGCCGTGGACTCTCTCAAGAACAAGCAATGAGCATGGTGGTTAACGGATTCATTGAACCCGTGACCCGCACATTGCCCATGGAATATGCAGTGGAATGGAGTCGCCTCATCGAATTGCAGATGGAGGGCTCCGTCGGCTGATGAAGCCGTCGAAGTTGTCGCCATGCCAATGCGCACGGAATGCAAGCACTACGAAAGTCGCACGTACGCAAACGGTGATGCCGTTCGCAAGTGCAACCTAGATCTTGCACCCGACGCACCGTGGCGTTGTCCCGACAACTGTGAAAAATACGAACGTCGTTTAGCCGATGTGGCGTGGGTTCACGGTTCTGCAATTGCACCACCAACGCCGCCAGAGGTCCCTGGCTTAGACGATGGTTCTGCAGCGGCAGTGTTAGATGCAGCCGAAGACATCATCAATGCAATTGGTGCACAGATGATTGAAGAAGTGAATGCTGAACGCGACAAGAAACGTCGCTGGTGGCGCAAGAAGAAATAGACAGAGAAAAGATCCCCCAATGAGTTCAACACTTGCTCTGCCAAGCGCAGAAGAAGAGATTTGGCGCTACAGCCGTATTGGTGAGCTGGACATGTCCCAGTTCACGCCAGGCACTGTTCGCACCGTTGTGTCGCGCGGCGACGCATTTGCATCGGCACAGTCGCGTGCCGGCATTGCCATGAAAACCCCGGCCGACGTGTTTGCCGAGATGAACCTTGCGAGCGGCGTAGAGACCACGTTCGTCTTGCCAAAGGGCGTGTACTCCGATGAGGTCATTGAAGTAACGCATTACGTGGAGACCGATGGCATTGTTGCGTTCCCACGTTTGGTGATTGACACCGAAGGTGACGGCGAAATCACCGTTGTTGAGCGATTCATCTCTAGCGATTCAATTCGTTCACTCATTTGTCCAGTGCTTGAAGTTCGAGCATCTGCTGGCGCCACCGTGAACTATGTAGGTATTAACCAATTGGGTCTTCGTACATGGATGATTGCGCATCAGCAAACGGCCGGATATCGCGATTCAAACACTCGTTTGAACACGGTTGCTCTGGGTGGCGATTACGCACGCGTTCGCGCCGAAGCACGCCTTGTAGAAAGCGGAGCAAACGCACAACAGTTGGCGCTGTATTTCGCCAGCGGCACCCAAATGCACGACTTCCGTACATTGCAACGCCACGAAGCACCACGCACCTACAGCGATTTGTTGTTCAAGGGAGCAATTGGTGGTTCCGCACGCAGCGTGTACACCGGGCTTATTCGTATCGAGAAGAATGCTGCAAAGTCTGAAGCCTTCCAAACCAACCGCAACCTCACATTGGGTGCAGGTGCGTGGGCCGAGAGTGTGCCCAACTTGGAAATTGAAACGAATGAAGTGAAGTGCAGTCACGCCAGCACGGTTGGCTCTATCGACGAAGACCAGCGGTTTTACTTGGAGAGTCGCGGCATTCCACCCGAGGTAGCCGAACGCTTGGTGGTTTTCGGGTTCTTTAAAGACGTCCTCGATCGTTTGCCTGGTCGTGTGGACACTGCAGATTTAGAAGCGCAAGTAGCCGAAAAGCTTCGTCTTGAAGGAGTTCTGTGATGAGCACAAACATTGGCAAATTCGCAGAGATGGAAAGCGGCACTGCACA
>CAIVDG010000182.1 GCA_903904615.1 uncultured Acidimicrobiaceae bacterium
AGTTGGTTAGCTACTCCACCCGCAATGGCACCAGAAAACATAAATGTGCGAAGTCGTTGAATAGCGGGGTGTCGTAAGACATCGTGGTGCTGAATTGGCGCCATTAAGACGTGGCGAACTTCAGCGTCTTCCACTGCAAGTGGTCCACCGTTTGCACCGCTTCGCAAGCCCAAGAAGACAACAAGTGCGGCAAGCAGGCCAATGACATGTGGAGTGTGCGAGTGCACGTTTCGTAGTTGATCAATCTTCAGCGGGTCGTCGCTGACAAGATCGGACAGATACAAGATGGCGCCACCACCGAGCAGGGCCGTGATGTACACCCGATAAAGGGCTTCGTACCATTCCATGTCGGCCACGCGGTGACGACGGCGCTGGGTGCGCATGTCGCGCAGAGCATCGATACCCAGAGTTGCCGAATTCACCCAATAATCCTGCCACTGCCACCTCAGAATGGGGCAAATGGCGTAAGAATGGGGACCATGAATTCCGACGCCGTGCAGTTATTTAGTGCACTTTTGACGTTGGTGGCCCTGGCCGGCGGGCTTATGACGGTTCTTGCCCTTATCGCCAAGGCATCGTGGGCAACTACGTGGATCGCCACGGTGCACACCTATGGCGTGTGGGCTATTTGTGCCGTTACCTCTACTGCCATGGTGGGAAGCCTGTATTTCAGCGAAGTTGTTGGCTATGCACCATGCAAGTACTGCTGGTACCAACGCATCGCCATGTATTCCATCGCCATTATTTCCTTGGTGGCCGCTCTTCGTAAAGACAACAACATCGCGCCATACGCACTCACTCTCGCCGCGTTGGGACTCATTGTTTCGGTGTACCACTACTTGTTGGAGTGGGGTGTTGTAAATCAGAAGACTGCGTGCAGCGTTGAAGTTCCCTGCACGTCAATTTGGTTTCGCGAATTCGGTTTCATCACACTCTGCTTTATGGCCGGCTCGGCTTTCATCGCAGTCATTGCATTTTCTCTAGCGCTTATGCGCACACCACAGAACAGTTCACAGGAGGACTGACATGGCACAGAACAAGAAGAAAAACTCTTCAGCATCAATTAGCCCGAAAGTGATTGTCATTGCAGTCGCAGCGGTCGTGGCTGTTGCCGCAATCATCGCAATATTTGCAACAGGCGGTGACGACAGCACTTCAAGTGACACCACTGCTGTCACCGTGCCTGGTGGTGTTTCGCCAGCCGAGTATCAGAAGATCACTATTGACGGCGACGCTCTTGAACCGCTTGGTAAAGACGCCACCGACCCATCAATGGGCAAGGTTGCGCCAAACATCTCTGGCTATTCGTTCAACGGATTCCCTGTGTCCGTAAAACCAGCAACCGATGGCTCACCGACACTCCTCGTCTTCCTTGCGCATTGGTGCCCGCATTGCAACGCAGAAATGCCGCGCCTTATTAATTGGTACGAAGACGGACTTGTTCCCGATGATCTACGCGTAGTGGGCATCGCCACAGCATCTCGTAAAGACCAGGCAAACTGGCCCCCATCAGAGTGGATGCAGTCATTTGAGTGGCCATTCGAAGTAATGGCCGACACGGAAACCAATGATGCTGGCGTTGGCTACGGCGTGGATGGGTATCCGTTCATGGTGGTCCTCGACAAGGACGGCAAAGTTGTCGCCCGTCATTCCGGCGAGATGGACGAG
>CAIVDG010000183.1 GCA_903904615.1 uncultured Acidimicrobiaceae bacterium
AGACAGCACCGAAGACCTCTCACTTCGGGCCCGCGCATGGCGCACTATCGAGCACGAACTCGGCATTATTCAGGCTTTGGGCTTTGCGGGCTACTTCCTCGTTGTGTGGGACATTGTGCGTTTCTGCGAAGAACGCGGAATCTTGTGCCAAGGCCGTGGCAGTGCAGCCAACAGTGCGGTGTGTTACTCGTTAGGAATCACGAAAGCCGATGCAGTGTCATTGGGATTGTTGTTTGAACGCTTTTTGTCACCCGAACGTGACGGACCGCCCGATATTGATATCGACATTGAAAGTGGACGTCGCGAAGAAGTTATTCAGTATGTGTACGAGCGACATGGGCGTCACCATGCAGCACAGGTTGCCAATGTCATTACGTATCGTTCACGATCCGCAGTACGAGACATGGCGCGCGCACTTGGCTATTCAGCAGACAAACAAGATTCGTGGAGCAAACAGGTAGACGCATGGGGAACCGTGGCAGTCACCGCGCGCCAAACAGATCACGACATCCCGCCTCTTGTGTTGGAGATGGCTGCAGAAGTGGAAAACATGCCACGACATCTAGGTATTCACTCTGGCGGCATGGTCATGTGTGACCGACCCATTGTTGAAGTGTGCCCTGTGGAATGGGCACGTATGGAAAACCGCAGTGTTCTCCAATGGGACAAAGACGACTGCGCATCTATTGGTTTGGTGAAGTTCGACCTGTTGGGGCTTGGCATGTTGTCGGCATTGTCAAATGCGGTGTCGTACATCTCGCAACATCGTGGGTATCACCTCGATCTCGCCACTCTTCCTCAAGAAGACGAGGTGTATGCCATGTTGTGTCGAGCCGACACCGTCGGAGTGTTTCAAGTGGAGTCGCGCGCGCAAATGTCAACATTGCCGCGGTTACGTCCGCGCAAGTTCTACGACCTTGTAGTGGAAGTGGCACTCATTCGACCCGGCCCCATTCAGGGTGGTTCCGTGCATCCGTACATTCGTCGCCGTAATGGCGAAGAGCCTGTTACGTATTTGCATCCGTTACTAGAAAACTCGCTCAGTAAAACATTGGGTGTTCCGTTGTTTCAAGAACAACTCATGCAAATGGCTATCGATGTTGCAGGGTTTACAGCAACGGAAGCCGATCAGCTACGTCAAGCCATGGGTTCAAAGCGTTCGTGGGCGCGTATGGAGCGTTTGAAGTTGCGACTGTATGAAGGCATGGCCGAACGTGGGATACACGGCGCCATTGCCGATGAAATCTTCAACAAAATGGCTGCTTTCGCTAACTACGGGTTTCCCGAAAGTCATTCTGTCAGTTTTGCGTACCTGGTGTACTCGTCGTCGTACATCAAATTGCATGAACCAGCCGTGTTTTGTGCGGCATTGCTCAATGCACAACCCATGGGGTTTTGGTCACCACACACGTTGGTGCAAGATGCGCGTCGTCACGGTGTGGTGGTGCGCACTCCCGACATCAATGCATCGTCGCACGAATCAACATTAGAAGTGTGTCCAGAATCGTGTGGTGGGCTTGCTGTGCGATTAGGTATTCAGTCGGTGCGAGGTATCAGTTCCACTCTTGCGCGCATTGTTGCTGAACGACGTCCGTATCACTCGTTAGAGCATCTTGCTTCCACGGTGCCCGAACTGTCTCGTCAACAAATGGAGGCATTGGCAACTGCTGGTGCATTCACGGACAGTTTCGGAGACGATCGACGGCACACGTTGTGGGAAGCAGGCGCATACGGGAATACCGGTGACCGTTTGCAAGGCATTATGGGAATGAACTCACGACCCACATTGCCTGGCATGGAACCCGTGGAAGAAGCCATTGCCGATTTATGGGCAACAGGTATCTCGCCCGATGGTCATCCCACGGTGTTTTTACGGGAGGAACTCAACACCAAAGGTGTGAAGACTGCAGAACAACTTGTACAAGTTCAGCATCAAACACGTGTCATGGTGGCGGGCATTGTCACGCATCGTCAACGCCCCATGAGTGCCCGTGGTGCAACATTCATCAGTTTGGAAGACGAAACGGGCCTCATCAATGTGGTGTGCTCGAAGGGATGTTGGGTGAGGCACCGCGCAGTGGCACGCGATGCGGCGGCGTTGTTGGTTCGTGGGCGGGTGGAGTGCGCAAATGGTGTTGTGAATGTGGTGGCGGAATCTCTTCTGCCGCTTTTTGTTCCTGCTGCACTGCCCAGCAGAGATTTTCACTAACTGGAGTGAAAAATCTCGAACGGAGTTGCAGGCACGCCGTTGTTCACAACAACGTGCACATACGACGCAAGATCGGGTGGAGAAAAATTGTCGGTGCCGTTGTACGCGAGCAATTCAGACACGCTCCACCATTTGTGCTCAAACAAGTTCTCCCTCTGCAGTTCTGCATCGGAGAAATGTGGTTGAGGGGTGAACCGCTTGGTGCGAACCATGTACACGGTTTCTTGTTGGCCGTCCCACTGGCGTCCTTCTGTGTCCGTCATCTGGAACAGATGCACTCTGTTCCAGACGGGCGCGCCAATAGTGGCGTCTCGTAAGCCGGTTTCTTCGTGTAGCTCGCGATGTAATGCCGAGTGATGGTCTTCGCCGTCGTCAATACCGCCACCAGGCAACACCCACCAAGAACCATGGGGGAACACGAGTTTCACCATCAGAATGTGATTGTCGTGGTCCATGACAAGGCCACGAACAGCAGGTCGAATGCGTTGGTTACTCACTCGTTCGGAGTCTCGCCAAGTCCGTCATTGAACA
>CAIVDG010000184.1 GCA_903904615.1 uncultured Acidimicrobiaceae bacterium
GACGGTCTCGAAAACCGTTGTGGTGAATAGCCACCGTGGGTTCAAATCCCACCTCTTCCGCCACTACGACCCAGCTTCGGCTGGGTCGTTTTTGTTTATTTGCTTGTGAAGGTTCGCCATCGGTCTTACATTCCCCACGTTGTCGGCTGCAACAGTGCAGTGGCGGGACTTGTTTCGCTTCTTCAGCCAAGAGTTGAAGCCCCTTCCGCGTAGTTCGTCAGGTGCACTCGAGTGAGTGCATACACTCTCGTTATGCATATCGCTCTTCGTCATTCTCCCGCATACACCGTCGCTCGGGTCACACTTGACCCGAATGAATCAATTCGAGTTGAGTCGGGCGCCATGGTGGCCCGTTCCGCAGATGTTGAACTCACATCAAAGATGGAAGGTGGTTTACTGAAGTCGCTCAAGCGTGCAGTAATGGCAGGCGATTCTTTCTTCATGTCCACTCTTACTGCAGGCGCAGGCGGCGGCTGGGTTGATCTTGCCCCTGGACTTCCCGGCGACATCATTCACCTCCCTGTTGCACCCGATGCCCCGTGGGTGTTAACCCGCAGTGCGTGGTTGGCGTCGAGTAACGACGTCACTATTGATTCAAAGTGGGCCGGCTTTGGAAACTTGTTTGGTGGTGAAGGTGGCTTTGTGGTTATTGCGCAAGGTCAAGGCGAAGTTGTCCTGAATTGCTACGGCGCATTAGATATTCACGATCTCGCTGTAGGGGAGACCATGGTGATCGATTCTGGTCACTTGGTTGCACTGCAAAGCACCGTGACAGCAACATTGAGCAAAGCAGCATCTGGCTGGATGAATACCATCAAGTCGGGCGAAGGTCTGGTCTTCACCGTCACTGGTCCAGGCCGAATTTATGCGCAGTCGCGTAACCCGAATTGGTTTAATCAGTTCGCACCAGCCAACCATTCACACGGTTCGCGCTAGCAGCTCTTCTCGGACCACGAAATTTCAGTGGTGATGAGGTAGTCGTTCGCCGCATCAACAACGCATTGGTTAGACCCGTATCCGGTGTGCCTGTTGTCGGTCACCACAATGATGCGACCGTCTTCCAAAGCCTTGGCCATATTCCGTGAACTTTGCAGAGGAGTAGCGGCGTCTCCAGTAGTGCCGATAACAACAATGGGGCCGGCGTTTTTTCCAGTGATTGTTACGCGAGAATCAGTTTTTGTTGGCCAAAAGGTGCACACGTAGCCAGTGGCAAAAGATGCGCCCAATCGTGGAGCAACTTTTTCAAAATCCTCGTAGTAGTCGTTGACGCCTTCTACCGATTTCGGACCTGGATCATCGAGGCACATGATTGCATTGAATGCTTCTAGTTCATTTCCGTATTTTCCGTCGTATGAACGTTGGTAGTACTCGTCATACATTGACAGAAGAAATGATCCAATACCCTTCCGTGCCTCGCCGAGAGCAGTTTCAAGTGTGGGCCACAGCGTTGACGAATACATCGCCTGGGCAACAGCGGTAAGAGCAACGCCTTGATTCACAGGAGATCTGTCTGACGTCACCACGAGTGGATTCTTGTCGAGCGACACCATCAAATCGTCAAAGGCTTTCTCAGCATTTCCGCCGTTGTAGATCTCGCATGTTGGACGCGATGAGCAGTCAGCGAGAAATTTGTTTGTTCAGTTTCAAACCCTTTTGCTTGGTCGAGTCCGCCTTGGACATAA
>CAIVDG010000185.1 GCA_903904615.1 uncultured Acidimicrobiaceae bacterium
AATGTGATGCGAATGTGTGCCGAACAACAAGAGCTCAGACAAACAAAAAGAACCCCCGCCGAAACGGCGAGGGTTCTTTATTGAAACTAATCGTCACTCACATGTGAGTGACGCAGACGCGTTAGCGGCCCTTGAGTGCTTCGATGAGCTTTGGAAGAACCTTGTGTACGTCTCCAACAATTCCGAGGTCTGCAACACCGAAGATGGGTGCTTCCTTGTCTTTGTTGATGGCGATGATGTTCTTT
Organism: uncultured Acidimicrobiaceae bacterium; assembly: GCA_903904615.1. Classification (GTDB taxonomy): domain Bacteria; phylum Actinomycetota; class Acidimicrobiia; order Acidimicrobiales; family Ilumatobacteraceae; genus UBA2093. The sequence continues at coordinate 246 of CAIVDG010000185.1, forward strand.
GAGCCCTTCATACCCACCATGTGCTGCGTTGCACCAGAGATGCCCGCTGCGATGTAGATGTTTGGCTTTACAACCTTGCCGGTCTGGCCAACTTGGTACGAGTAAGGAACCCAGCCTGCGTCCACAATTGCGCGTGATGCACCAGGTGCACCCTTCAGCAACTGAGCAAGCTCGTCGATCATTGCGTAGCTTGCCGACTCGCCGAGTCCGCGTCCACCCGAGACAACGATGTCTGCTTCGTCCAACTTCGGACCAGAGGTCTCTTCCACGTGCACTGCATTCACAGTTGCGCCGCCGGTGGAGCCGAGGTCTGGGACAGCAACTGCAGTAACTGCTGCGGCCGCGCCACCTGCTGATTCAGCAGCGAATGACTTCGGACGGAATGCAGCAAGGTAAGGAGCAGACCCGGTGAAGGAGGTGCTGACAAGTGTGTTGCCACCGAAGATTGGCGTTACAACGGTGACTCCGTTGCCACTGTCTGTGATGTCGATGTTGTTGGTGATGACGGTCTTGTCAATCTTCACCGACAAACGCGACATGACGTCGCGACCTTCGTAGTTCTGCGGGAACATGATGAGGTCTGGTGTTTCGCCACCATCGATGACTGACTTCATTGCGGATGCGATTGCAACGCCAGGAAGTGCGCTGCCGTGATCGACTGCGTACACCTTTGTTGCGCCGAACTCGCCGAGTGCAGCTGCTGCTGAATTTCCGTCGCCACCGATGATTGCGGTGACGTTGGATGACAACGAGCGTGCCTTCGTGAGAAGTTCAAGTGTTGCGGAGGTGGGTGCTCCGTTTGCGACTTGCGCGAAAACCCAGATGTTGTTGAGTGCCATGATGATTCTCCTCTAGTGCTTTCGACTCAGATTGCCTTCAGGTTCTCGAGGAACCCAACGATCTTGGTGAACGATTCGCCATCGTCTTCGATAATTTCGCCAGCCTGACGTGCTTCTGCTTGAGCAACGTTGCTGATTTGCTGACCAGCACCTGCCCAGCCCACTGGCGTGATGCCAAGGTCTGCTGCGGTGACTTCTTCAACTGGCTTTGACTTTGCAGCCATGATGCCCTTGAACGATGGGTAGCGAGGCTCGACCACACCAGCGGTCACGCTGATAAGTGCAGGAAGTGGGCAAGTGACTTCGTCGTAACCGGCTTCGGTCTGACGGTCAACTTTCAATGTGCCACCTTCAACGGCAACTTTCTTTGCGAAAGTGACGGAAGGAAGACCAAGAAGTTCTGCCATTTGTTCTGGCACTGTTCCGGTGTAACCGTCTGAAGATTCAGTTGCACCGATGATGAGGTCTGCTCCACCCATGCGCTTGATTGCTGCTGCAAGAATTTTTGCAGTGGTGAGTGCGTCGGAACCTTGCAGTGCAGGATCGGAAACAAGCACGCCCTTTGCTGCACCCATTGCGAGTGCGGTACGCAAACCAGATGTTTCACTGTTTGGTGCCATCGAGACGAGACTCACCTCGCCTCCACCGGCCTTGTCCACCAACTGAAGTGCCATCTCAACGCCATATGCGTCGGAGTCGTCGAGAATGAGCTTGCCATCTCGCTTCAGGGTGTTGGTTGCCCCGTCGAGTGCACCAGGCGCTGCGGGGTCGGGGATCTGCTTCACACAAACGATCACATTCATAGGTGACATTGTTACCCACCAGTTAGCCCTTACCCCAACCCAGCGAGGCGTTTTCGAGTGACCTTTGTCGTATCCCCCGGCAGGGGGCGCTGGTACCGTAAATGCCCTTGCGTCTGCTGCTCATCGTGAACTCCTTTGCGTCCTCTGTGACGGCCAAAAACACCGTCGCGGTGCACCAACGCCTATCCCAGCACCACGACGTGCAGGTGGTGGAAACAAACCGTCGGGGTCACGCCACCCGTTTTGCTGAAGATGCGGCTCGCCGTGGCATTGACGTGGTGGTGGCCTACGGAGGCGACGGCACCCTGAACGAAGTGGCTACGGGTGTTGCCACCACAGAGACCGCGCTGGCCGTTCTGCCGGGTGGGTCCACCAATGTGTTCGCCCGCACCCTGGGAATGCCAAACGATGCACTGCAGTCCGTTGAGCTCATTGTTGACGCGCTTGACCGCAACGCCATCTCTCCCATTGGCCTCGGCCGAGCAAATGATCGCTACTTCACCTTCCACACGGGTCTTGGATACGACGCTGCCGTAGTGCGCTGGGTGGAACAACGCGCCGCATTAAAGCGTTATGCCGGACACCCATTGTTTGTTCTCGCGTCGTTGAAAACGTTCTTCATGGATTTCGACCGAAAGCGCCCGCACTTCTCGTTGGAGTTCGGTGATGGTCATACCGTGGACGAGGGGTATTTCGCGGTGGTGATGAATACAAACCCTTATACATACCTCGGCAACAGACCACTCGACCTTGTTCCGAAAACTGATGTCGACAGCAAACTTTCTGTGGTCACATTCAAGACGATGAATCCGTCGCACATTCTTCGCACGCTGTCATCGGCATTACGCGGTGGTGGTATTCCAGAAAAGCCATGGCTCGATGTTCACACCAATGTGTCGAGTGTTGTTGCGCGCGACAATCGCGCATTCCCGTATCAACTTGATGGTGACTACTTAGGCGAAACGCGCGAGATTACGTTCGAGCATGTGCCGAACGCATTGCGTTTAGTGCGCTCCCACCCGTAACGAGTTACGCGCGGCCTGCAAGAACAGCAAGCGCAATGTCGGGCACGTTGGTGCACAAACCAT
>CAIVDG010000186.1 GCA_903904615.1 uncultured Acidimicrobiaceae bacterium
CAGCTCTCGCAACAACATCTGCTGCATAGTGGCGGGCGCTCCGGTCTGAAGGTCGACCACATACAAACCCAACATCTTCTTCGCGGGCGACGTTGACTGACCCCACAACACGATGCTCCAGATCAACCAACCGATTCCACAAGTAACAACGGCGAGAAGAATGTCCAATGCAAATGCACCGAAGCGCACGCCATTGTCGCACGGAACTACTCCGGATGACGACGGTGGTGGGGGTGGCATTGCAAATGGATTCGCCATGTCTCTTCCTCGATTGATAAGGGTGTGAACACACCGTGCTAGGTGAAGAGTAGTCCTGAAGCCAATATGATCAAGACACACAACGTGAGAGAGGTTCCCCATGAAAAGTGTTCGCACACCCGATGATCGCTTCGCCAACATTCCGAATTGGCCATACGAACCCGTTTACACAACAGTGGCAGCTGGCGATGGAACAGCAGACACTCTTCGCGTAGCGCATTATGAAACTGGACCGAAAGATGCAACAAACTCAATCTTGGTGATGCACGGCGAACCAAGTTGGTCGTTCTTGTATCGCAAAATGATGAGCGCATTCGTTGCTGCCGGTCACCGCGTTATTGCGCCCGACCTTATTGGCTTTGGTCGTAGTGACAAGCCAGTGGATACGTCTGACTACACCTACGAACGCCATGTTGCATGGATGAACGAATGGATTCGTACAAACAACTTCACGAATCTCACACTTGTGTGTCAAGACTGGGGTGGTCTTATTGGATTACGAGTAGCGACAGAAAATGTTGACCGCTTTACTCGCATCGTTATTGCGAACACCGGCCTTCCCGAGGCAGCTCGTCAGCCGTCCGATGCATTCCGTGCGTGGCAGAAATACTCACAAGAAGTTCCCGTGTTTGATGTGGGCAAATTAGTGAACGGTGGATGTGCCACGCAGTTGTCTGCCGAAGAGATTGCTGCGTACGACGCACCGTTCCCCGATGAGACATACAAAGCCGGCGCGCGCATCTTTCCCACCTTGTATCCCGACGGCGAGGACCATCCGTCCAACATCGCCAACAAGAAGGCCTGGGAAGTTCTTCGTGCATGGACCAAGCCATTCCTCACTTCGTTTAGTGATCAAGACGCGGTTACAGGCGGTGGACAGAAGGTGTTTGAACGTGATGTCCCCGGCGCTCAGGGCCAGCCACACGTCATCATCACAGGTGGTGGACACTTCCTTCAGGAAGACAAAGGCGAAGAATTTGCCGCTGTTGTGAACCAATTCATCGCCGCAAATCCCGTCTAATCGCGGATTTTCATCAATTTCCCCGCCAGAAACGGCAGGCGTAGCAGGGTAGGCAGTCCCCTGTCGCCTAGCGTGGAAGCCATGTCTGAAACTCGTTCCATTGCCCCCGCCGAAGGAAAGCTTGGTGTTCTCACCGTTGGCCTTGGCGCTGTGGCCTCCACCTTGATCGCTGGCGTTGAACTCGCCAAGCGCGGACAAGGCCTCCTTGCCGGATCCATGACCCAGATGGGCACCATTCGTTTGGGAAAGCGCACCGACGGTCGCTCACCACTCATTAAGGATTTCGTGCCTCTTGCTCGCCTCGAAGACATCGAATGGGGTGCATGGGACGTGTTCCCTGACGACGCGTATGTTGCGGCATCACGCGCGGGTGTTTTGGAACAGGGCAAGCACATTGAAGCAATCGCAGAGACGCTGCGAGAAATTCGCCCCATGAAGGCAGCATTCGAACGCAAGTACGCACGGAACCTCACTGGCGAACACACCATGGGTGAGATTGGTAAGCGTGCAATGTTGAACGGCATTCGTGCCGACATCAACCGCTTCCGTGATGAAAAGAAAGTTGATCGCTTGGTCATGATTTGGTGTGCGAGCACCGAAGTGTTCATTGAGCCAGGCCCCGATCACCAAACAATCGAATCTTTCGAGAAGGCAATCGATGCCAACTCTGATCAGGTTGCACCGTCCATGTTGTACGCATACGCCGCGTTGTTGGAAGGCGTTCCATTTGCGAACGGTTCACCAAACTTGGCCGTAGACATGCCGTGTTTGCGTGAGTACGCAACACAGCACAACATTCCAATTTCCGGAAAAGACTTCAAGACCGGTCAAACATTGATGAAGACCGTGTTGGCGCCAATGTTGAAGGCTCGTCAATTGGGATTGTCTGGTTGGTACTCAACCAACATTCTTGGAAACCGCGACGGTGAAGTTCTCGACGCTCCAGAAAACTTCAAGACAAAAGAAGAATCAAAGTTGGGTGTTCTTGAAGACATTCTGCGCCCCGACCTGAACCCCGAGTTGTACGGCAACGTGTTCCACAAAGTGCAGATCAACTACTACCCACCACGTGGTGACAACAAAGAGGGTTGGGACAACATCGACATCACCGGCTGGTTGGAATATCCAATGCAGATCAAGGTGAACTTCTTGTGTCGTGACTCCATCCTCGCGGCTCCACTTGCACTCGACCTCATCTTGTACTCAGACCTTGCACAACGTGCAGGACTTGGTGGCATTCAAGAGTGGCTGTCGTTCTATTACAAGAGCCCACAGGTGGCGCCCGGCCTCTACCCCGAACACGACTTGTTCATTCAGCTTGCAAAGTTGAAGAACACATTGCGCTGGATGATGGGTGAAGACCAAATCACGCACCTTGGTCGCGAGTACTACGACGAGACAGATTGAAAATCACTCTGAATCGCGGAGCTGTTCAAGCATTCGCATTTGACATTCTGTGTGTGATGGCGTTGGTCGTCATTGGTACGCGTAATCACGACACAGACACTGGCCTATCAGGCATTCTGTTTGTAGCGGCGCCTTTTCTTATTGCGCTTTTGGGTGCTCACCTTGTGTTGAACGTTTTGGGAAAGACCACTTTCGTCACAGGCATATGGGGAAGCACCGTGTTGTTCGGAATGGCGCTTCGCAACCTGGCGTTCAACCGCGGAACTGCACTGGCTTTCGTATTGGTGGCCAGTGTTTTCTTGGCCGCCACCATGTGGGGCTGGCGAGCGGTAGTTGCTAAACGTCATTCGTGATCGAACCTTCTGATAACACTTTCAACAAAGAAGCGTGCAGCAAATAACGCAACGTTGAGATGTGTAGTGATGGGAACATCTGACCCACACGCATTAACAGCTTCACCCATTCGGCCAAAGAACTCCTCCTTGAACATGCCATACCCATCGTGGTCTTTCACCGCGTCACGCGCTTGTTCGAACACCCAACTGAGTTCGCGAACATACGGTGTGACCACGTATTCGTAGTCAGGTAGCCAGGCATTAGGGACCGGCGCCGGTGCAACTTCAACAACGACCACATCGGCTCCTTGCCAGGGCTCTGCGTAGCCCCAATCGCCTTCGGCGATCATGCGGGCCAGTGCTGCGAAATGTTCTACTGCTTCAAAAGTTTTCATGGTTCCTCCTTAGTGGGAATCGGAAAAGAGTGGCAAGAACACGGTGAGGTTCTTGCAAAGGTCGAGTGCTGTTTTGAGCACGGATAGATGTGAGCCCATGTCGGTGACTGCTTTAGCGGGGAACTCCACAATGATGCGAATTTCTCCATCGCGTAACACCAGGCGTGCTCCGTACAACGTTGCATTGATGTTGTTGATTTCTTCAAATACATCACGATTGGCTGGGGTGTTAGTGGTGAGAATATGTGTGAGGCGGATGTACTCAGTGAGCTCATCGTCTTTGCAGTGCACCGACGCGAAACATTCAACGTTGTCGAACGTAAATGTGTAGTAGTCAGGAATGCGCTCCCCTTCGGTTTCTTCCACCTCGAAGCCTTCACGCTCAAGTTGTGCTTTCACGTCACCGCTCCAGCGTGCGAGTTCTTCGCGGTCGAGCAAGCAACGAACGCCCCACTTGTCACCGGTGATGAACACGTAGTCCGAATTGTCCTCGTCGACAAAAATGCGTGCTTCTTCGTGATCGTCTCGCGAGCGCAAATAACGCGCGAGAATGTACGGATAGAACGTGAACGTTGAATGACCATTCGTACGGGCAGGAATTGAGCCTGTTGTGCGGCCTGCGTTGTAGCGCCGCCAGTCCATGGTCCATGCAAACTGGCCATCGCCAATTGCTACATGAACAAACGGAAACACACGTGACCCGTCGGATGTGTCACGCGGGAAATCGTGCACCGTGTCCGAGAACAACGTGAGGTCTTTCACCGAGACTTCAGCGACTGCAGGTGATGCATGGAACCCATGAATGCGCCCCAAGTACGGCATGTCTTTTTCGGTGAACTCCACATCGTCTGGATGATCTGTGGAGACATAGCGATCTGCTCCGCGACCAATGATGGCGCCTTCCGTTTCGTTATAGAAAAGGTCTGCGCCGCCACTTCCCGATGCCACCTCAATGAGGTGAGGAATGAAGCGATCGGGAATGGGCAAGGCAAATGTTGGGTCGGTGGACTCAGCGTCTGCAGTGATCCATGTGGTGATGATGCGTTCACGAATGATCCACAAACGTGGACCATTCGGAACTTTCGTGAGCCATACGTGTGCTTCGCCGGTCCCGCCGGAGCGCCCAATCATGGTGAGCGCCGACATGACATCGATGAGTTCACCAATGGTGACGCGGATGGTCCATTCGGACTTGTTTGTTTCGAAGTCAGGGATCATTACTTGCGCACCACACGAACGTGAGTGTGAGGAACAACGTTGAACTGCGCTACATCGCCAACGATGACGTGCCCAAGGTCTGGGTGGTAGCTATCGGTGACACGCACGTGGCTGTTTGCATCTTCGACGAGTGCAAGAACCTCGGCCAAACGAGCAACGAGCCCGAAGGCCTTGTTGACAGGAAGACATTCGAATGCAATGAAGTACTGATCGTTGTCATCTTTTGCGATGTAGGCCCAGCTGCCATCTTCGGATGATGGGCACTTGCCAAACAATGGAACGAGAACGCGATTGACTTCGCGAACCTTTGGTTCAAGATCGAGAACGAACTGTTCGACTTCTACGAATGTCTCGATGAGAGATTCGTCTGACGGACCGAAGTCGTCGCCAAAAGGGGAAGGTGAATGGGACATGCAGATGCTCCTTGTTATAGGGACGGTTGTGATGTGTGGATAGGACAATCCGAATCTGGTTTTCGGACAGGTAGGTGCCCGAGGGGTCAGATTGTTGATTGGCCTATGAACCGTCTCTTGGACATCTGCACTCCTTTCATAGATTGCGAGCTGTGTCTGGGGGGATGAGAAGTATGGCAGGTATTTAGGGACGTTGCAACCTTATTAGAACATTTGTTCGTAGGTTCCATTACAAAACTGCGCCGATGAGATCGTTGACGATTTGAGCCTTTGCAACCAGGTCGACCACCGCATCAACAAGACCATCGAGGCCGGCCGCAGGAAGATCTGCAATGGCGCGAACTGCGTTGTTGACGAACACCAACTTCACTGTTGGCCATTGGTCGTTCCATGAGTTGATCTCGGCGGCAAGCTCTGTTGTCCACTGAACGTCTGTGGCAATTTCCGTCTCGAGGCGGATGTAAACGCCACGTTGATCTTGTACCGGCACGATTGTTGCGGTGACCTCACGTGCGCCTGCATTTATAACAACGGTGGGATTCCAGCCGCGACGGGTGTCGCGAGCAACTTCGAATTCAGCGTCGGCCATGTGCAACGCCATTTCAATTCGGGTGCGATATTGCAGAACATGTTCGTAGCCGAGTTCTACCACCATGCCGAATCGTGGGCTTGAGACATGACAAATGTTGGGCTGCTCGTCATTGAACGCAAATGTCAATGCACCTTGCGTGTACGTATCGGACAGATAGATCTCTTGTGCAAAAACTGGTGCAAACACGGAGAACGAACCGCGATAGTCGCCACCAGCGGGAACTGTGATGCTGAGAGTTGGGCCGTCTAGACGTGACCAATCGCGAGTAACCGTGAGTTTCACACCGTCATAGGTGAACGTGACAAACGGCAGATGACCTGAGTAGGGCGAACCATCTTCGTCTTCGGGCAGCGCGATAGGAACCGAACGCAAGAACGGCCCGATCTGGGCAATTTGCGGTGCGTTCACGATGATGCGAGTTGAACGTTCGGGAAGTGCTGGAGGCGTTGTAACAAGTTGTTGAGGAAGAGTTGACGAAAAGGTGCAATCGTGCGAGGAGTACGTGATGGTGTTTGCGTTGAGATCGATCTGCAATTCAACGTCAATTTCTTCGTCGTCAAGTAGGAGTTGACGAATGGAATCGAAGAAGTGGACAGGAAGCGTGAGGACGCCAGCGTGTGGACGTTCTTCGCTGTCGTCTTCCGTGGAGATGTATGTGTGGATGTTCTGGCGACGGAACCACCACATGCAGTGATTGGGAGTGAACTGCATAGTGAACGTGCTGTCTGCAATTGAGTCCTGAGCATGACGCACCGCTGCCACGACCACCTCACGGAAGTCTGAGTTCTGTAGGAACAGGGTGAACTGACGTGGCAGTTCGGTTGTTGCTGAGAGGTCTGGCGAGGATGAGGAAGAAGGATCTGGCATTGGACCCTTATCTCACCAAAAGGGTGGTGCAAGGTTCTGAAACCCCTATACCGCAAGGGTTTTCTCTATTTTGCTGAGGTCTGGATTAGAGCGAGACGTTGGTGATGGCGCCCTTTTCGGCACCTTGCACCAACTTGGCGAACTTCGCCAACACGCCCGATGTGTAACGCGGTGGGTTGGGCTTCCACCCCACTTTGCGCTTCTCCAATTCAGATGCATCAACAAGAACGTCGAGCGACTTGCTGGGAACGTCAATGCGAATGCGATCGCCCTCATTCACGAATGCAATGGGTCCACCGTCTGCTGCTTCGGGCGCTACGTGTCCGATACAGAATCCCCATGTGCCGCCAGAGAAGCGACCATCAGTAATGAGCGCAACAGTGGAGCCGAGACCTGCACCCTTCAATGCGCCAGTGATGGCCAACATCTCGCGCATACCTGGTCCGCCCTTCGGTCCTTCGTAACGAATGACAATGACATCGCCATGATTGATGCGACCCGTCATGAGCGCATCCATAGCACCATCTTCACCGTCGAACACGCGAGCAGGGCCCTCGAACTGCAGTTGATCTTTTGTGAGACCAGCAACCTTCACCACACTCCCCTTTGGCGCAAGCGAGCCAGAGAGAACGTTGATGCCACCTTCTGCATGGATGGGGTCTGACAACGGGTGAACAACATCCCCGTCGGGTTGTGGAGGGTTTACTTCCGCCAAGTTTTCGGCCATTGTTTTTCCGGTACAGGTGAGCACATCACCATGCAACAGACCTGCGTCGAGAAGATGCTTCAACACAACCGGCACACCACCAATGCGATGCATGTCAGACATGTGGTACTTGCCGCCGGGCTTAGTGTCGGCAATGTGAGGCACTTTGTCTGCGATGCGGTTGAAGTCATCAAGATCTAGTTCGACTCCCGCTTCGCTTGCGATGGCAAGCAAGTGAAGAACTGCATTCGTGCTTCCACCGAGAGCATTCGTAACGGCAATGGCGTTTTCAAAAGCCTTCTTCGTCATAATGTCGCGCGGACGAATTCCTAAACGCAACAAGTTCACTACTGCTTCGCCTGCGCGCTTCGCATCGTCTTCACGTGAGCGATCAATTGCTGGTGCCGATGCAGAACCAGGCAAACTCATACCAAGTGCTTCGGCAATAGACGACATTGTGTTTGCCGTGAACATTCCGCCACATGCACCTTCGCCTGGACACGCAGATTTTTCAATGTCGTTCAACTCTTCTTGGCTCATCGTGCCTGCCGCACACGCACCAATAGCTTCGAACACAGTGGTGATGTCGATGTTCTTTCCGTTGTGAACGCCCGGCATTGTTGAACCGTTGTACACAAACACGCTTGCCAAGTTGAGACGAGCTGCCGCCATCAACATTGCAGGAATGCTCTTGTCGCATCCGGCAAGACCCACAAAACCGTCGAAGCGTTCGCCATGCACAACCGTTTCAACAGAGTCGGTAATTACTTCGCGCGACACCAAACTTGCGCGCATACCCTCGTGACCCATACTGATTCCGTCAGAGACGGTGATGGTGCCGAACTCAAGCGCTACGCCGCCAGCGGCACGAACACCCTGCTTGGCTGCATCGGCAAGACGACGAAGCGACATGTTGCACGGCGTTACTTCATTCCACGCGCTTGCAAGACCAATTTGTGGCTTCTGCCAGTCGTCATCGGTAAGACCCACGGCACGCAACATGGCGCGTGCAGCCGCTTTCTGATTGCCGTCGGTGACGTCGCGGCTACGGGGTTTGATGTCGATGGGGGTGCCGTCTGGTTTTGACATATCCACAACGCTAATGGGCGACGCCTCGTCCCTAGTGGGTGGAGACTGATTCGCGATTTTCTGCGGGCACAGAGGTAGTTGGCTTTGCACCACGCAGGAAGAGATACCCAACAGGAATGAGGTATGCGAAGTACGAGATCAGGCGAATGCGCTCAGTCTCTGCATGCCAACCGAAGAATCCCTTCATGAAGTCATAGAAAGTGCCCGAGCTCCAGATACCTGACTCCACCGTCCAGACGGGTTGCCAGATCCAACCAGTTTCAATGCTCATCATCTCGCGGAATTCATGGAAGGCCTTACCCACTAATCCGGCCGCAAAGAGAATAAGAAGAAGACCGGTGACATTGAAGAACGTACGCAAGTTGACCCTGTTTCCGCCCATGTAGAACAAACGCCCGAGAACGGCAGCGAGTGCTAATCCAAGAAGGCCTCCGAACACCACACTGCTGCCACTTGCCGATGCGTTCTCGGCGCTCAACAAGAAGAGAGCTGTTTCAAGACCTTCGCGAACAACTGCGACAAACGCAATAGCAGCAAGGGCTGTGGACGTTGTTGCCTCATCTACTTGTTGGCGAAGCTCTGCTCCCATCGAGCGCGAATGTGTGCGCATCCAGAAAATCATCCATGTCAATACTGAGGCAGCGGCAGCTGCAATAACCATTTCCACTGCTTTTTCGGCCGACCCATGAAGACCACCCGTTGCAAGGTGAATGACAACACCAATGATGAGACACAACACTGTCGCTGCGCCCGCGCCACGCCACACTGCAACTGCTTCGTTACTGCGATTGCTCTTCACCAGATATGACAACAAGATGGCCAAGACAATGGCAATTTCGAGTCCTTCGCGGAGGGTGATTAAGAAACTTGCTCCCATGGTGGGTCCTTTTCTCAGAATATTTGGGGGTGTTAGGTTGCCCTAATACCCCCGATGTTAGGGGCGCCTATCACCAAATTGCAAGCCCCAGGGCAGAAATTTTTCTAACGCCGGTCTAACGAGGCACCGAATCCGAAGAGGTTGCTGGCAACTTTGCGCATCTGAATTTCTTCAGAACCTTCAGTGATTCGATAACGACGGTGGTGCCTATAGATGTGCTCAAACGGCATGTGGCGGCTGTACCCCACTCCACCGCACGTTTGCATGGCGCGGTCGGCAGCATCGCACGCCAAACGATTAGCGCGATAGTTACACATAGCCACCAAATGAGTGACCTCCATGTGATGTTTGTGATCCAACATCCACGCCGTATAACGAATCATCTGACGCAACATGGCAGCTTCTGTGTGAAGTTCAACGAGTGGAAACTGAATGCCCTGATTCACGCTGAGTTTCTTACCCCAGGTAATGCGCTCATTTGAATATCGAACTGCTTCGTTGATACAGAACTGTGCAGCTCCTAAAGAACTTGCAGCCTGACGAATTCTGTTTTCGTGCACGAAATGTTGTGCAAGCGCCAAGCCTTCCTCTGGTGGTCCGAACACGGCGTCTGCGCCTACGCGTACATCGGTGAGACTTACTTCTGCATGGTCTGTTGGCATATTGAAGGTCCACCAAAAGAATTCCACCTTGAATCCGGGTGCATTAGTAGGGACTAAGAACGCCGTGATTCCTTTCGGGTCTCCAGGCTTTCCACTTGTGCGAGCAAAAATAATGTCGTGTGTGGCGTGATGAAGGCCGCTGTTCCAGCGCTTCATTCCGTTCAGTACCCACTCGTCACCATCGCGATATGCCGTGGTCTCTAAGTATGTGGCGTCACTTCCGTGTCCTGGTTCTGTGAGACCAAACGCAAGACGTTTTGTGCCATCCAAAAAACCGGGCATCCAGTTTTTCTTCTGATCTTCTGTACCGAAGTCACGCATCATAAGAACTGTTGGAAAGTTGCCAACAATGCTTGATTCATTCTGTAAGTCATTGTGTAGACCAAGACCCTTGGTTGCCAGGTGCTCACGAATGATTGCCATCTTCAAGTTGGTGGCATCTTGCCCACCAAACTCTTTTGGAAGTGCCAGACGTAGCCACCCTGCAGCATCTGCACGTCGACGCATCTCACGCAACAACGCTTCCCAGTCAGCACGTGGAACACCGTCGTTATCGAAGTCAGTCCTGGCCCATTCGCGGCGGTGGTCGAAGAAACGTTCGTTGTCGTCTTGGGCCTGCAACGGCTGTATCTCGGCCTCGATAAACGCGTCTAAGTCGTTGAGGGTGGTTTGGATGTCTGCGGGAATCTCAAAGTCCATGAGCGAACAGTACGCCCTCTGCGTGAACCCCTACGAGCCGCGACGAGATTGCATGATGGCAGACACAATCTTGCCGTCTGCCTTGCCTCTGCTGGCTTTCATCACTCGGCCAACGATTGCACCTGCGGCCTTTTCTTCACCTGCGCAGTACTTTGCCCACGCGTCGGGATCTGCTGCAATTGCTTCGTCCACCATTGCCTCAACGGCAGATGTGTCCATGGCTTCGAAACCCTTAGCTGCTGCAATGGCGACAGCGTCGCCGCCACCATTGGCGACAATCTCGGCAAGAACTGTTTTGGCTTGCGTCGCCGACAGTTTGTTGTCGCGTTCCAAGATGGTGAGCGCAGCAATGTCTGCTGGCGGAACCGCAGGCTGTGGACCAGCCTCGGCGAATGCCTGAGTGACATAGATGAGTGCTTTCACAGGATCTCCGCCTGCTTCTGCAATGGCCTTCACATACTCGTGCTGACCACGCTCTACAGCGACAATGACCGCTTCACTTTGTGGGTCATACCCAGTGAGTTCTTGCAACATTGCACGGCGTGCAGCAGGAAGCGGTGGTAACGACTGGCGAACTGATTCAATCCATTCAGCAGACGGGTCAAGTGTGACCAAGTCTGGCTCGGGGAAATATCTGTAATCGTCTGCGTCTTCTTTGGTGCGCAACGTGTGAGTGCGACCTTCTGCATCGTCCCAGTGGCGAGTTTCTTGTCGAATGGTGCCGCCAGAATCGAGAACATCAATTTGACGACGAGCTTCGTAGTCAATCGCGCGGCCAAGTGCACGAATGGAGTTCACGTTCTTGATCTCGCAACGAGTTCCGAAAGGCGTACCAATTTTGTGCACCGACACATTGGCATCGCATCGCATGGAACCTTCTTCCATCTTTGCGTCCGACGCGCCGATTGCTTCAAGAATTGCGCGTAACTCGGCTACGTATTCTTTGGCTTGTTCGCTGGTGCGAATGTCGGGACGAGACACAATTTCCACTAACGGAACACCGGCACGGTTGAAGTCCATTAATGAATAATCACTGCCGTGAATACGCCCGGTGGATCCACCAACGTGTGTGCTCTTGCCGGTGTCTTCTTCTAAGTGTGCGCGTTCAATTCCCACCACTGTTCCACTAGGAAGCGCGAGGAAGCCATCTGCGTTGAGCGGAAGGTCGTACTGACTGATTTGGTACGCCTTCGGCTGATCTGGATAGAAATAATTCTTGCGGTGGAAGATGCACTTTTGAATTCTGCAATTCAGTGCAAGGCCAATACGCATGGCAAGTTCAACTGCTTGCTTATTCAACACAGGCAATGCGCCAGGAAGACCAAGCGTGACCGGATCGATGTTCACATTGGGTTCGTCACCGAAACGGTTCGGTGAACCGCTGAACAACTTGGTGCGTGTTGCAAGTTCAACGTGTACTTCAAGTCCAACAATCATTTCCCAGCCACCAGGAAGCAATTGGTCTTCGGTGGCCACAATTGAACTGAGTGTGCTGTCGCTCATTGCGCGCCTCCTGCTGCTTCAAGTGCTCCACCCACGCGGAACATTGCTGCTTCGCCAAGTGCTGGTGCAAGAACTTGCATACCAACGGGCAAGTTGTGAGCGC
>CAIVDG010000187.1 GCA_903904615.1 uncultured Acidimicrobiaceae bacterium
CTTCTCGGAGCACGCACACCAACTCGACAAGAGAATGACTCACTGCAACGTGCGTGGCATGTCGTTGCACAAGCAAACCACATACCGCCTGGTCGCTTTGTTCTCTCTGTAGCTGACTCCGAAGACCTCAACGCGTTTGCATCGGGCGGACATCTTGTTGTCGTGTCTAGTTGGGCTATTGCCAACTTGTCACGCGAAGATCTCAGCGGTGTACTTGCACACGAGTTAAGTCACCACTTAGGAATGCACACCATTGCGTTAACCGTTGGCCAATGGCTCACTATTCCAATTGTTCTGCTTGCACGAATTGGTTTTTATGTTCAAAACATCGCGCACGCAGCAACTGACACGTTTACACAGGGTTCTTCTGGTGCATCACTCATTGGAAAAACAATTGCTGGTGCGCTCACCATCGTGTCGTGGATATTTCTCTCAATGATTTCTATTTCACAAGTCATCGGTAATGCCACGGGCAAAGGTGCCGAATTCAAAGCAGATGAAACTGTGGTGAATATGGGATTTGGTCGAGAACTTCGCAATGCACTTCGCATTGTTATTGCCGCAGGTCATGGTGAACGTGCCACTCATTGGCGTGACCGACTTGTGACGGCGCATCCACCAGCTCGTACTCGCGTTGCGCGCATAGAAGCACAATTGCGGAAAAACCCGCGGTCAAACCCCCGATAGCCTTTGGCGGATGACACACGCCATTACCGCGAACAATCTGGTTCGCGCCTTCGGTGACAATCTCGCAGTCAACGGCGTCAATCTCGCCATTCAGCAAGGCGAGATCTACGGATTCCTCGGGCCAAATGGCGCAGGAAAATCCACCACCGTTCGCATGCTCACCACGTTGCTTAATCCCACATCAGGTTCTGCTTCCGTTGCTGGGTTCGACATCGTGTCCGAAACAGAAAATGTTCGGCTGCGTATTGGCGTTGCCCTGCAAGACGCTGCACTCGACATGAAGCAAACAGGTCGCGAAATTTTGGATATGCAGGGCCGCTTGTACGGACTCACTGCATCTCAACGCGCAGAACGTATTGATCATCTCTTGGGTCTCGTCAACATCGGCACGGCTATCGATGACTTGGTCTCTACATACTCAGGCGGAATGAAACGTCGCCTCGACCTCGCTGCGTCGTTGGTGCATCAACCAGAAGTGTTGTTCTTAGATGAACCCACCACTGGCCTCGACCCGGTCAGTCGCGCAGCAGTGTGGGCTGAAGTTCGCAAACTGAACACCGACATGGGCATGACCATTTTCCTCACCACTCAGTACTTAGAAGAAGCAGATGAACTCGCAGATCGAGTGGGCATCATTGCAAAGGGTCGCATTGTTGCAGAAGGAACCCCCACAGAGCTGAAGCGTTCCATTGGTGCCGACGTCATCATCGCAAGAGTGTCCGCAGCCGATGCAGCGCGCGCTGCACAGGCACTGCATGCGGTTCCTGGTCTCGACCACATTGAAGCCAAGGGAGAAAGCATCGTTATTGGTGTTACCAACGGTGGCTCTGCATTAAGCCCAATTGCGGTTGCGCTCAGCAGTGCAGGCATCACCGTGAATGAGCTCACTATGCGTACGCCCACACTCGACGATGTGTTCCTAGAGACCACCGGAACGCGCATGCAACAGGAGGACGCACAATGACCGCATCTACACCGGCACTCGCACGGCGCGCTGGTTTTCGTCACGACCTCTTGGCCGTAGCGCGACGCGCATTGCGTCTGTCCATTCGCGACAAAGAAGCAATCATTCCAGGACTCATGGTTCCCCTCTTTTTCCTCATCGTGAACATTGGATCGCTCCAATCATTTGTTGAAGGAAATCTTCCACCGGGCTTCGACTTCAAGGGATTCCAATTGCCTGTGTCCATTATTTTTGCCGTCACAGGCATTTCACGCGCAGGGTCATTGGTGATTGACATTCAAGATGGTTACTTGGATCGTTTATTGCTCACTCCTGTTAATCGCGCAACGTTGCTCTTGGGATGCATGATCGCCGACTTCGCTGTTGTGGCTCTTCTTGCTGTGCCAGTTCTCATCTTGGGGCTCATCATCGGCATCTCCTTCAAAACCGGACTTCTGGGCATGATCATGTTCATTGCGTTAGCGGTGGCATGGGGTCTGGCCTTCACCGGGTTTCCGTATGCCATCGCCCTAAAGACCGGAAACCCCATTGCCGTCAACAATGCGTTCCTTCTGTTTTTCCCCTTCGCCTTCCTCACCACCGCGTACGTTCCACAAGAACAAATGACGGGGTGGCTGGCAACGGCAGCTGACTACAACCCCGTCACCTATTTATTGGCCGGCATGAGAACGCTCATTTTGCAGGGCTGGGATGCCTCAGCATTGGGCCAAGCTTTCCTTGCCTCAGGCATTGTTGGTGCGATTTCTTTCACTTTGGCCTTCACCGCTTTGCGCGGACGGGTGCATCGCAAGTAACCAATAGGTATGACAAGTCTCCCCGGCGATCCATTTCTTGCAGCCGCACGTGGCGAGGCTGCTGCGCATACCCCTGTGTGGTTCATGCGTCAAGCGGGACGCAGCTTGCCCGAGTACCGAAAAATTCGTGGCGAAGGCAGCATTCTGGAAGCCATCAAGCAACCAGAACTGGCGGCC
>CAIVDG010000188.1 GCA_903904615.1 uncultured Acidimicrobiaceae bacterium
ATCGATTTTCGACACCATTGTGGACAGCCACGAAGTAGGCATGCGCAAACCGAACCCTGCCATCTACCACCTCACAATGGATCGAATTGGGGCCACACCCGCACGGACCGTTTTCCTCGACGACCTACATGCAAATGTTGCTGCTGCAAACGCAGTCGGCATGCATGGCGTACTGGTGGAAGAAGACTCAAGCGGCGCCATCTCCCGTGCGCGTGAGTTGACGAATCTGCTCTAGTCGAAAATTGCCGAAAGGATGGCTCGCTTCGACAGGTCGTCCCAGGTGCGTACTGTTTCCACTTGGGCACTGGTATCCACCATCACACGTGCGTTAATGAGCCCCTGAGCCCAAAGTGCAATGACTGCATAATCTCTGTCTGCCGCCAGCCAGCCGTTTTCAATAGCGGGTTGATAGCGCTCTCCAATCGCAGATGCAAACTCTCGATCGATGTGAGTGATGTGATCGCGAAGTTCTGGTCGCGACATAGATGAACCAATCACCTCTGCCCGCAATCGACGATTAGCGACTCGCTCGTGGCTAAAGATGAAGTCAAGCGAACGAGCGATGTTGTGGCGTAACTGGTCTCGGGATTGCGACGCACTGATGTGCTGAAACAGATACCCAAGAGCTTCTTGTGTCGATCGTCGATATCGCTCTGCCTGCGCAGCAATGATGAGGCCTTCTCTGCTTCCAAATGCGCGATACAAGATGGGCGGTGTTACCCCACACTCAAAGGCAATGGGATTCGTGCGAATTGCAGCCTCGCCAGCCGTTTCAATGACCTGAATGGTGCGTTCAAGAATTCTCTGGACCGAGGTCAACTCGCCAGCGATGGCTTCGGTCTGGACACTCACAGAGCCCATTCTGCCACTTTGGGAAAAGTTTTACGAAACAAACGCGGCGCCAACACATGCCACCTCGCTGGCACCAGCCACAACAAGGGCATGAGCGGCTTCACGCATTGTGGTTCCTGTTGTAATCACGTCGTCAAGAAGGAGAATTCGTCGTCTTCGCACGGTTGGGTGCGCCACAAAACTCACACCAACGAGCCGCTCTGATCGGCTTCGGCCAGTCTGATGTCCGCTACTCGTTCGTCGAAGAACTCCCCGCGCGGGCTTTCGCAACATCACACCTACGTGGCGCGCCAATAGTTCTGCATGGTCGAACCCACGATCGTTTTTTCGTTCAAGAAGAGTGGGAATCCATGTCACTAAGTCGCAGTCACGCATCAGATTCTCGGCAGCCATTACTGAACGAGCCAATGTTCGTGCAAGAGCTTTGTTGTGCTGATACTTGAAGTTCACTATGAGGTCTTTCACCTCGCCCTCAAACAACGACGATGACGAATAGGTGACGTTGACTAATTGACCGCGAGTGTTTGCCAATAAATCAGTACGGTGTAGTTCCATGGTTTCTCCCGCGCCCACGCACCCCCCACGTCCAATGCGGGAACGATTCGTAGAACGAGTGAGCCGATGTGTGCTGGGACTTGCGGGCTTCGGCAGCGGGATCGCCTTCTTCG
>CAIVDG010000189.1 GCA_903904615.1 uncultured Acidimicrobiaceae bacterium
AACAACAGAATTCCCAATGCGTCGGAGAAAAACCCCGGTGCAAGCAAAAACACACCTGAAGCGAGAATGCACACTCCGTGCACAATCTCGCGCGTGGGCTCTTGACCTGCACGAACTGTTGTCATGAACTGCGAATACACGCGCAGACCTTCACGCTTCACCAATGCAGTTCCCACCATGGAGACAACCAGCAACAATGCAACGGTGGTGATGACGCCTACTTCTTGACCAACCTGCACAATGAAGTACAGCTCCACTAGTGGCATGATCACCACAAACGCGGTCAGCAAAAGAAGCATGGTTACTTTGGCTGACGCGCCTCGCGATAATCGCGCGCGGCACCTTCTAACGGTTCCACAATCAGTGTGACGCCATCAATAGATGCGACACGGACTTCTTGATTACTGGTCAATGGCGTAGCGCGGTTTGTTCGAGCACGCCATTGCGCACCATCGACAACAACAATTCCGTCTGGCGCAATGTCGCCCACCGCAACACCGGTTGTTCCCACCAAGTTGTCTCTACCAATAGTGGGCGTTGCGAAACGGGTTCGCACCATAGATGGCATACCCACAATGAAGGTGAGTGCAATTCCAATAATGCACACCGACAGCGTGAGCCACGACGGCCGCATGGACAAACCATCAACAGACCTAAACATGGTGAACGACGCGATGACGTAGGTAAACAAACCCACTCCAGTCCAGAATCGTGGAACACCAACTTGGACGTCGATAGCAAACGCCACCATGGCCAACAAGAACAATGCAACGCCAAAACCGCTCATAGGCAAAGCGCCAATCCCCAGACCACCCAGGATGAGGCACACCGCGCCGACAAGACCTGCAACACCGATGCCTGCTGTGAAGAACTCAAAGATCAACAGTGCAACACCAATGGTGAGCAACAGATACGCCGATGGTGGACTAGCAACTGTGTGTAGGAGTCGAGGCATTAAGCCCAACTTGAAGAATCGCACCGTGGTCGCTTCGCGTGTGACTTGACCTTTTGAGTCAAGAGCGTCAACAACAGTGTCCAACGTTGCACCTCTCACGGAGATTCCGTCTAACGCGTACAACATGTTGCGCAACACGGGAACTCCACGGTCGTCCGTTGAGAACTTCAAAATCTTTTGTTCACGTGCATCAAGGAATCCGAGTGTCTCCTTGTAAATGGCATCATTCGCTGCGTCTGAACCGAAAGTGATTTGTGTGTCGTTCACCGACAACAATGTTCCGGTGCGACCAACACGTGCACCTGGCGCCATGGCGGTCACATCTGCAACTGCAAGCATCTGTGCAGGTAGCCCGTACGCACGCGAACCACTTGGACCTACCCAAATTGCAACGGGCACCTTTGATGCCGCAATGGATTCCAAGAGTTCTGCCATTCGCTCACGACCAATAACGGCACCCTTTGAGTTCAACTGAAGAATGACAGCTTGCGACCCATTGTTCTGTGAACGTTCAATTGCCGTCTCAATGTTGTCGGCCACAATGCGGTCCAACAGACCGCTCACTTCCACCACGTCCACCGGATCGAGCTCGTCGGCACCAGTGGCAGCCTGCGCTGCACCTGATGCAAGGGCGCCAAAAGTTGGGAGTGCCAAAAGAACTCCCAATCCGCACATGAAGCGTCGTTTTGCGCCTACCCTCACTGTTCTCTCCTTGCGTTATGGAACCACACCACTTTTTCACGGCACAGCGTGTCCTTATTGTTGCTGGCAAAGGCGGCGTAGGGAAATCCGCCATCTCTGGCGCTCTTGCTCTGCTGTCAGCCCGAAGTGGGTTACGCACCCTCTTGGTCTCATTAGACGCCGAAACTATTGAGGTTCCTCAGCACGAACTGCTGGAACGCATCACCGTCACGCCTGGCCGAGCCCTCAC
>CAIVDG010000190.1 GCA_903904615.1 uncultured Acidimicrobiaceae bacterium
ACGCAAACTGTCCAGCAGCAAAGGTTTTCGGGTCTTGGAAGTGGAAAAGAACTAGTAGCGCGTCGGATCTGCGTGCACTCGAAGTGCCGTTCCGTATGTTTCGCGAAGTGTCTGCACTGCCTGGCGCAGGTGGTCTCGTGATGGTGCACGAAGAATGAGAGCCTCGCCATCACGGGCAACATGAACGTCTTCGAAAATTGGCAAAGTGCTGAACGCATGCGATTCCGCTAACGACACATGAGCCATTACCGCATACGGCGGCAAATTGAACGCCCTACGTTGAGCAACATCTGATTCATTCCATTCGCGGAGAGCGTCGGACACACTGGCCTGCGAGAGCGCTACAAACAACGGATGCTGTGGAGATCGCGTCTGCAGCACAACAGTTCCGTTTGCCCCCACCAAACGCGATGCTCGCGCAATTAATGACAGCACTTCGCGTTGGGCTGTAATGCGCGGAGCGCCTAGGTCGCGATCGATGTCGGCGAACACCACTGTGTTCGCTTGTGGAACCCGAAATAGTACGGCTTCAGTTCCGACAAAGACAGATCCCGTGGTCCAGTTGTCTTCAGAGTCGGCAGTCACTTCAATGACGGACCGTTGCGTTGATTTCTCTAACTGAGACACCAATTGAGACACACCGCCACGTGGCACGGTGAACGATGTTCGACCGCACTGCAGACACACAGAACCCCTGTCTTCGTTGCATCGCAGACACGCGAGCACGCCTTGCTCATCTTGCGTGAGAAGTGATGAGCACTGTGCGCAGGTTTGCACATGGCGACACGACTTACACACAATGAGGCGAGCCTTACCTTTTGTATTCAAGACACACACGGTGGTGGACCCCTGTGACGTGACTGCAGTTAATAACTCTGACGACAACAGAGAACCGGCAACAGGCACAGCGTCGAGGTCTTCAATAACGATGCGCGGCCATTGTGGACCTTCGTCAACGCGTTCAACTGAGTGTTCGTGCAACACAGTCGATTCAGCTGAAGGAGTGGCCGTTGTGAGCACACACGGAACGCCAGCGCGACGAGCCCGCTCTTGTGCAACCGATACCGCGTTCCATGTAGGCGCGCGTTCGTCGTGATGTAGTTCGTCGTGTTCATCAATGACCACGATGGCCGACAAGTTCGCACAAGGTGCCAGCACTGCCGAACGAGCACCAATAACAACATCCACTCCGGCTCGTGCGTTGTCCCATTCGTCATCTACTACTGCGGTGGTGAGGCCACGACGACGCAAGGCCGCTGCACCCAGCACTGCCATGCGTTGCGTGGGGCACACGGCCAACACTGAACCGCGTGCGGTTAACGCCGCCACCACATTCAGTGCAGACGCACAGGGCGGAACAACAAGAAGTCCTCCGCCATCGTCTGCCAAGCGCGTCGCATGGATAGCTACCGCATCGCTAGGCAGGGTGGGCGATGTGCCGTGCCGAGGATGAACACTGTGTGCACGCACCCGTGGTGAACTCGCGCGCGACAACGTTGCACGCCACGACCCAAAGAATTCACTGGCCATCCAACGAGTGAGTGAAACAATCTCTGGCTCTACGCCATGACCAGACACGCTGACAATGGGAACTAGTCGTTCAAATGGCACCGTGAGTTGCTGGGCAGCCTCTTCTGGAGTTGCAAGCGACACAATCCAGCCGCCAACGCGACGACCATTGAGGTTGATGCGCACTCGGCACCCAATATGAACACGATGAACCAGGGACTCCGGGACGAGGTAGTCGAAGATTTTGTCGATGCCCGATACATCGGGCACCACTGATGCAACCAGCGCGGACAGACTCGTTAGATGTTGAGAGCTGATTTGAAGTCAGACAAACGCGAGACAATTTCCCACGTGAACTCTGGCTCTGAACGACCGAAGTGGCCGTATGCAGCGGTCTTTGAATAGATCGGACGCTTGAGGTCGAGATCGCGAACAATTGCAGCGGGACGAAGGTCGAACACATTGCGAACTGCTGCTTCGATTAATTCTTCGCTGACCTTGTTAGTACCGAAGGTTTCCACCAAGATGCTGACCGGCTGAGCCATACCAATTGCGTAGGCAACTTGTACTTCACAACGGTCTGCCGCACCACTAGCAACAACGTGCTTAGCAACCCAACGCGCTGCATACGCTGCAGAACGGTCCACCTTTGAAGGGTCCTTGCCAGAGAATGCGCCGCCGCCGTGACGACCCATACCGCCGTAGGTGTCAACGATGATCTTTCGACCAGTGAGACCCGTGTCTGCGTGTGGTCCACCCAGTACGAACTTGCCCGTTGGGTTCACGAAGATGGATGGATTGTCGCCAGCAAACTGTGCAGGGATGGTGGGCATGATGACTTCTTGAATGAGGTCTGGGCGAATTTGTGTTTCGCGATTAATGCCTTCGGCGTGTTGAGTAGAGATAAGAACAGTGGTGAGACGCACTGGCTTGCCATCTTCATATTCAAAGGTGACTTGAGTCTTGCCGTCGGGGCGAAGGTACGGAACAAGTCCGCTCTTGCGAACCTCGGTGAGACGCTCTGCCATGCGATGCGCCAACCAAATGGGCAACGGCATGAGGTCTGGAGTTTCGTTACATGCGTAACCAAACATCATTCCTTGGTCGCCAGCACCTTGGCTGTTTAATTGATCTTCTGACGAACCGCTGCGCTGCTCTTCGCTCTTGTCGACGCCTTGTGCAATGTCTGGGCTCTGCGCATCGAGGGCCACCAGAACACCACAGGTGTTTCCATCGAAGCCAAATGCGGCGTCGTTGTAGCCAATGTTGTTAATGGCCTGACGAGCAATTGCAGGAATGTCGACATAAGCATCGGTGGTGATTTCACCGGACACAACACACAAACCGGTGGTGAGGAGGGTCTCACATGCAACGCGACTGTTGGGGTCTTTTTCCAAGATTGCGTCGAGAACTGAGTCGGAGACTTGGTCTGCCATCTTGTCGGGATGACCCTCGGTCACGCTTTCCGATGTGAACGTGAATTTCCTCACGACAACTCCTTCGTTATTACGGTCAAGAGGTTGACCGAACTTTTACTACGCTATCTAAAACCGCAGTGGCGATTGCGTGTTTACTGCTGAGACCTACCTGATGACAGGAGCCATCGGCCGTCAAAATGGTGACCGCATTGGTGTCGTGACTGAATCCGACCCCTTCTGCAGAGACATCGTTCGCAACAATAAGGTCGAGATTCTTGCGAACCAGCTTGCCCTTGGCGTTATCCACAAGGTCGGAGGTCTCAGCAGCGAAACCCACAAGAGTCTGGCCATTGGGCTTTGATGCACCTAACGCCGCCAAGATGTCCGGGGTGGGTTCCAACACTATTTGCGGCACTCCCCCTTCTTTCTTGATCTTTCCTTCAGCCGCCACAACGGGTCGAAAATCTGCAACTGCTGCCGACATCACCACAATGTCTGTCTGTGGAGCATGTGCTGTCATTACATCGAACATTTGTTGAGCGGTTTCCACTTCGATGCGAGTGATTCCCGGCAGCGTGGGGCGATCGACGGTGGTGACAAGAGTGACCGTGGCACCACGGGCATGTGCTTGTTCTGCAATTGCATACCCTTGTTTGCCACTTGAACGATTTGCCAACACTCGAACTGCATCGATGGGCTCGCGTGTTCCGCCTGCAGAGACAACAACGGACAAACCTTCAAGATCTCGGGTTCGGCCAGACAAGGCATTGTCTATGGCACTCAAAATGGATTCCACATCGGCAAGTCGCCCCGTACCAATGTCGCCACCAGCAAGACGACCAGATTGTGGTTCCACAACAATGACTCCGCGCGAACGAAGCAAAGCGACGTTGTCTTGAACAGAAGGGTGTTCCCACATTTCTGTATGCATTGCTGGACACACGACAACTTGTGCCCGGGTTGCGATGAGAGTGGCAATCAACAAGTCG